>JBEGOE010000417.1:0-3274 GCA_041182165.1 Actinomycetota bacterium | reverse complement strand
ACCGACGAGCAGAAGGTGCAGATCGAGGAGATGGTGGCCACGGCCGCCGGCACCTTGGAGAGCCGCGGCGACATCGTCACCGTCACCCGCATGCCGTTCGACACCGACGCCTCGACGGCGGCCGACGAGATGATCGCCGCCACGGAGGCCGCCCAGTCGAAGGCCCAGATGATGGGCATGATCCGCACGGTCGCGATCCTGCTCGTGATCGTCATCGCCCTCTTCCTCGGCTACCGCAGCGCCAAGAACGCCCGCCGGGTGACCACCGTGCCGATCCAGATCGGCGAGATCACGGCGGCACCGAGGGCGTCGCTGATCGCGGCAGCCACCCAGGCGATGCCAGCCGACGCGTACGAGCCCGTACCGATGAACCTCAGCCGACCGCCGGACAAGGACGAAATCGCCATGCAGGAGCTCACCATGATGGCCGATCGAAAGCCGCAGGAGGTCGCTGACGTCCTGCGCACGTGGCTGGCCGAGAACAAGGGCGGTCGCTGACCATGGAGGAAGCACTCACCGGAGCGCAGAAGGCTGCGATCCTCCTCCTCAAGCTGGGCAAGGACCACTCGGCCAAGGTGCTGAAGCTGCTGGGCGACACCGAGGTCACCGCCATCACCGCCGAGATCGTGCGGGCCCAGACGATCAGGCGCGAGGACAGCGACGTCGCCCTCACCGAGTTCGCCGCCCTCGCCGTCGCGAGCGATCAGTTGCAGAGCGGTGGCATGGCTGCCGCACGGTCGATCCTCGAGACATCGCTCGGCCCGTCTCGCGCCGGCGAGATCATCGAGAACCTCAAGCAGTCGATGGTGAAGAGCCCATTCGACTTCCTGAAGAACGCCGATCCTCGTCAGATCCTCAACTTCCTCTCGGCCGAGCACCCGCAGACGATCGCGCTGGTGCTGGCGCACCTGAAAGCCGACATCGCGTCGATGGTGATCGGCGGCCTGCCCGAGGACCTGCAGCGCGACGTGTCGATCCGGATCGCCACCCTCGACCAGAGCTCGCCCGAGGTCATCGGGATGCTCGAGGCTCAGCTCGAGAAGCGAATGTCGTCGGTGGTCAAGACCCGCGCCAACCAGGCAGCGGCCGACGGTGTGCAGACCCTCATCGAGATCCTCAACCGGTCGGACCGCGCAACCGAGCGTTCGATCTTCGAAGGCCTCGAGCACCACGACGCCGAGCTCGCCGACGAGGTGCGGTCACGCATGTTCGTGTTCGAGGACATCGTCACCCTCGACGACCGCGCCGTGCAGCTCGTGTTGCGCCAGGTCGACACCAAGGAGCTCGCCACCGCCCTGAAGGGCGTGCGCGAGGAGGTGAAGCAGAAGATCCTGCGGAACATGTCGGAGCGTGCGGCACAGAACCTCGACGAGGAGATCCGACTGCTCGGCGCCGTGAAGATGAAGACGGTCGAGGAGGCGCAGGGCGCCGTCGTGCGAGTCATCCGTGCGCTCGAGGAGAGCGGCCAGGTCGTGGTCACCCGAGGCGCCGACGAGTACGTCTCGTGACGTCGGCCGCCAGCATCCATCGGTCAGGCCTCGACCCACATTTCGCCCCCCGGCTCGAGGCGGCGCGCAGCTGTGTGCAGCCGATGCGGCTGGGCACCATCAACCGCGTCATCGGGCTCCGGTTCGACGTCGAAGGCCTCGACCTCCCGGTCGGTGCGTCGGTGCGCGTGACCGACCGATCGATCGACTTGTGGGGCGAGGTGGTCGCCGTGGGCGAGCACGCCGTCACCTGCATGCCGCTCGGTGAGGTGAAGGGCCTGCGCGTCGGCGCCCGTGTCGAGGGCCATGACCGCCCCGCCACCGTCGGCGTCGGGCCCCAGCTCCTCGGTCGTGTGATCGATGCGCTGGGCCGTCCGCTCGACGACCTCGGGCCGATCGTCGGTCTCGAGGAGGTGGATCTCGACGGCGCCCCGCCCCACCCACTCCGCCGCGCCATGATCGACCAGAAGATGTCGCTCGGCATCCGTGCGTGGGACACCCTGATCCCCGCGGGCCGTGGCCAACGCGTCGGCATCTTCGCCGGCTCTGGCGTCGGCAAGTCGACGCTGCTCGGCATGATCGCCCGCAACACCGCCGCCGACGTGAACGTCGTGGCGCTCATCGGTGAGCGTGGCCGCGAGGTGCGCGAGTTCGTCGAGAACGACCTCGGGCCCGAGGGCCTGGCGCGGTCGGTGCTCGTGGTGGCGACCTCGGACTCGCCGGCACTCGTCCGCTTCCGCGCCGCGTTCGTGGCGACCCGCATCGCCGAGCACTTCCGCGACCAGGGCGCCGACGTGATGCTGATGATGGACTCGCTGACCCGGTTCTGCATGGCGCAGCGCGAGATCGGCCTCAGCGCCGGCGAGCCTCCGACCAGCCGTGGCTACCCGCCGAGCGTCTTTTCGCTGCTGCCCCGCCTGCTCGAGCGAGCGGGGGCGGCCGAGGTCGGTTCCATCACCGGCCTCTACACGGTGCTCGTCGACGGCGATGACCACAACGAGCCGATCTCCGATGCGGCACGCTCGATCCTCGACGGCCACGTCGTGCTCTCACGGAAGCTCGCGCACGCCAACCACTACCCGGCGATCGACGTGCTCGCGAGCGTCTCCCGTGTCACCAATGCCGTGACCTCGAACGAGGAACGCAACATGCTGTACGAGCTGCGCCGCCTGATGGCGGCCGAGGCCGAGGCACGCGACCTCATCGAGATCGGTGCGTACGTGCCCGGCACCAACCCGACGGTCGACCGTGCTGTCGCCCTGAAGGACGGCATCCGCGGCTTCCTGACCCAGCGCGTCGACGACCGGTGGGATGCCGTCCGTTCGTTCGGCCGTCTCGGCGAGCTCCTCGGGGCCGCAACGTGAACCGCAACCGGCTCGCCGACGTCCTCCGGATCCGTCGCCTTCAGGAGCGCTCCGCCCGCGGCGAGCTCGCCGTCAGCAACCAGCGCCACCACGCCGCGATCGTCGCCGAGGCCACCATGTGGACCTCCCTCGATCGGCGCGGTGAGGTCATGGCGCGCAGCGGATCGTTCGCAGCGGTGCAGGCCACCCGGGCCACCGGCACGCTGGCCGCCGACGCGCAGCATGCCGTCACCGAACTGGCAGGCCGGAACGCCGAGCTGGCGGGCGACCGATGGGGCGAGGCAGCCCGTCGCGTCGAGGCGCTCGAACGGCTGGGTGATCGCCTCGCCGAGGTCGAGGCCGACGAGCGCGATCGGGCGGAGCGCAACGAGCTCGACGACTTGGTCCTCGCCCGACGCAGATCGTCCGACGTCGAGGCGGTGT
>JBEGOE010000416.1:0-3243 GCA_041182165.1 Actinomycetota bacterium | reverse complement strand
GTGGTGCGCCTTCACCAGGTCTGGTCGGGTCTCACCGTCGGGGGTGGGACCGGCCTCGTCGAGGTACAGCTCGTTGAGCTTGGCGGCCAATCGCTCGGCTTGGCGTCGGGCGTTCGTGAAGATGATGGTGGTGCGGTGCTCGAGGATCTGCTGCAGGATGCGCGGATAGATGCTCGGCCAGATGCTGCTGCGGGCCGGCCCGGGCCCCGCGCCGGGCGGCGCGCTGCGCAGCTCGGCCACCGGTGTCGACTGGCCGAGGTCGCCCATGTCCTCGACCGGCACGACGACGTCGACCTGCAGCGGCTTGCGGATGCCCGCATCGATGATCGTGACCGGCCGCAGTGAGCCGTCGCCCTGATGACCGCCGAGGAAGTGCGCAACCTCCTCGAGCGGTCGTTGCGTGGCCGACAGGCCGATCCGCTGCGGCGGCCGCACCGTGATCTCCTCGAGCCGCTCGAGCGACAGCATCAGATGCGCGCCGCGCTTGGTGGCGGCCATCGCGTGGATCTCGTCGATGATGATCGTGTCGACGTTGACGAGCGTGTCTCGTGCCGACGACGTGAGCATGAGGTAGAGGCTCTCGGGCGTGGTGATGAGCAGGTCGGCGGGGCGACGGATGAGCGCCTGACGGTCTTTCGCCGATGTGTCGCCGGTGCGCATGGCGACGACGGGCTCGACGAAGGCCTCGCCCAACCGCTCGGCCGCGAGGCCGATGCCCATGAGCGGCGACCGGAGGTTCTTCTCGACGTCGAAGGCGAGGGCGCGCAGCGGTGAGATGTAGAGCACCCGCGTGCGCTGCTTCGGGGGGAGCGGCGTGCTGCCCGGCGCGGGTGGGCTGGTGAGCCGATCGATCGAGGCGAGGAACGCCGTGAGGGTCTTGCCCGAGCCCGTGGGGGCACAGATCAGGGTGTGGTCGCCGTCGACGATGTGCGGCCAGCCGAGCACCTGGGGCGGTGTGGGCTCGGGGAACGACGAGGCGAACCATGCCGCGACGGCCGGGGAGAACCGGTCGAGGACGTCATGGTGTGCCACCTTCCCCAGGTTACGGGAGGGGTGCCACAGACTTCCCGAGTGCGGCTGCCGCCACCTCGTGCAGCTCGGGCAGCACTGCACGGATGGCAGCGAGGACGTCGTCCACCAGATCGTCGGCGACCGTCGCGGCCACGGCAGGCGTGCGCGGCTCGCCGCCCAACAGTTCGTCGAGCACCAGCGCAGCCAGCATCTGGTCGGCCTCGTCCCCCCAGGGGTGGTCGAGCAGCTGCTGCAGCGGATCGACCTGCAGGGCGTCCACCTCGGCGAGCAGTGCCCGGGCCTCCATCGCCGTCAGGAAACCGCCGCGTGCGCTGCCGCTGCCGAAGTAGGCGATCAGGGCGGGATGCCCGGGGAACCGGTCCCACAGCGCGACCGCCATCACGTGACCACCGATCGACGGCCCCTCGGCCAGGGCCCCGACGGCATGCACCAGGTCGTCGGCCACCACCGTGTCGATGAGCGCCGTCGCCGCGTCGAGGGATCCCTCGCTCACCGCCAGGGCAGCGGTGAGCCACGCGAAGCGGTGGGTGTGTGGGTGTTCGACCGTTGCGAGCCCCACCGTGGCCTCGTCGAACCGTCCGCAACAGGCCCGCAGGTAGGCGCGCGCCGAGCGGACCTCGTCGGGCGTCGCGGTGACGAGCATGAACTCGACCGACTCGAGCCCGTCGAGCAGGACGATGGCGGCCTCGGCCGGCACGACCGTCGCCAGGATCCACTGCGCCGCCACGGACGCCGCACCGCGGGACCGGCGCATGACCGCACGGCACATCTCCTCGGCCCGCTCCGGCTCACCGCTGAGCGCAAGCATGTTCGCCCACAGCAGCGTCGCGATGTCGCGCACCTCGTCGCTCTGCGCGTCGCGCACTGCCTCGGCGAACGCGTCCCCGGCCTCGTCGTACCGCTCGGCCTTCATCAGGCCGCGGCCGTACTCGAACATCGCCGCGGCGCGGGTCGCGAGATCGGGGGCGTCCACGACGCGCTGCCACGTGAGGCGGAGGTTGCGGTCGATCCGCTCCTCCTGATCGCCGAGGTAGCCGGTGTGACGGATCCAGGGGCCGCTCACCTGCAGGCCGATGGGATCACCGCCGCCCGGCAGCTCGGGCACCTCGTGGACGCTGTTCCGATAGCGGAGGCTGCGCGAGAAGACGCGCCGGCTCATCGTGCCGGCCGACACCTGGCCGATCACCGCGTTGTCGAGGTTGCGGACACGCAGCTCGAGGGCGTGACGGTCGTCGAGCGTGGCGAGGACGCGACGCAGGCCGATGCACTCCTCGGGCGATGCGACGAACTCGTCGTCGCCGTCGAGGATCAGGACCCAGTCACCGCGCACCATGGCGATCGATTCGTTGCGGGCGCGCGAGAAATCGTCGTCCCAGTACCCGCACTGCACCCTCGCTCCGGCCGCCCTGGCGAGCGCGACGGTGTCGTCCGTGGATCCGGTGTCGTACACGACCACCTCGTCCGCGAGCCCTCGGGCCAACGCGATCGCCTTCTCGATGCGCTCGGCCTCGTTCTTCACGATCATGCTCAGCGTCACGAGCGGCACGTCGCGGTGGTGGCACCAGACCGCCCGGACGAGATCGATCCGTGGCTGGACGGGGCCGTCGGCAGGACCGCCGGGGAGCACGTCGCCGAGCCGCTCGACGCGGCCCGACAGGGTCGAGGCGTCGGCGACGGCGAAGACCGCGGGAAGGGCGAGACGGGCGTCGTCGACCAGATCGACGAGCGTGCCGAGCGCGACCGGCGGCAGCGATGCGATCGAGGCCGCATGCTCGTCGAGCTCGGTCACACGAGCAGCCGGACGAGGCGGGACGCTGCCGCACAGCGGCCAGGGGGCCCCGTTGGTACCGGGCAGGGCCACGTCGGCGCCGGCGAGGACCGCGCTGCCCAGCAGTTCGGCGCCACCGGCCGACAGGAACACGAGACGACGGGCGTCGATGCAGACGGCGGGTCCGGCCGGCAGGGCGTCGAAGCGCCCGTGCTCGACCACCTCGATGCCGCGGAGCAGACAGCGAGCAGCCCGGCGAGCCGGTCGAGGGCCGATGAGGCGGACGGTCACCCGATCGGGTCGTCCTTCCTCCGTCGTCTGCGTGCGGACCTGAGCTGTGTCGTTCATCGAGACCCCTTCCGCCGGGGGACCGAGCAGGCCCGCCGGTGTTCGTCAAGCAGGCCCGGCGGGCAGCCCGGCCGCTTTTCCGGACAGCCCTGCCA
>JBEGOE010000415.1:0-2819 GCA_041182165.1 Actinomycetota bacterium | reverse complement strand
CCCGAGGTCGCGCAGGCCGGCGATGTTCTCTGCCTCGGGGCGGGCGCCGAACACGCCGAGCTGCAGCGTCTCGGGATCGCGGCCGTGATCGGCTGCGTAGGTGCGCAGCGACGCCCACCCGTCGGCGATCGGGAACCGGCCCTCGATCGGCATCCACGCATCGCCGTACTCGGTGATGTGCTTCCAGTGCAGCTCCGTGGCCGACGCCCCGACGACGATCGGCGGGTGCGGGAACTGCACCGGCTTCGGCCAGCTCCACGATGCGTCGAAGTCGACGAAGTCGCCGTGGAACGACGCCTCCTCCTGGGTCCACAGCTCCTTGCAGGCGAGGATCTTCTCGCGGACGAGCTTGCGGCGGGTGCGCGGGTCGACGCCGTGGTGCTCCATCTCCTCGTGGTTCCAGCCGTAGCCGACCCCGAACAGGAAGCGGCCGTTCGAGATCTGGTCGAGCGTGGCGACCTCCTTGGCCAGCCACAGCGGATCGCGCTGCGCAACGAGGGTGATGCCGGTACCGAGCAGGATCCGCTCGGTGACCGCCGCTGCGGCTGTGAGGGCGAGGAACTGGTCGTGGGTCCGCCAGTACTCCTCGGGCAGCGCGGGCGCACCCTCGCGCCCACCCCACGGCGTGCGCCGCGACACGGGGATGTGGGAGTGCTCGGGGAACCAGAGGGACCCGAAGCCCCGAGCCTCGGCCTCCTTGGCGAGCTCGACGGGCTGGATGCCCTTGTCAGTGGGAAAGATCAGCAGGCCGAGATGCATCCGCTGACGGTAGCTCGCCGGGGGCCCGCCCGTCGCCGAGCTTGGAGCCTCTCGAGAGCCAACTGCCGGCGATCACCAGCAGCGCCATCGTGATGGCGCACACGGTGTACGCCGTGGTGCGGCCGTGGTGCTGGTAGAGCGATCCGGCCACCAGCGCGGCGATGCCCCCCACCAGGGTCTGCACCCCGCCGAGCATGCCCTGCGCCCCGGCCTGGCGCTCCTCGGCGACGACCATGCCGACGGCGATGCCCGGGCTCGACACGGTGAGTCCATCGCTGATCGCGTGGAACACCACCACGGCCAGCATCGCCCCGCCAGACGGCATCCGGCCGTACAGGAACATCATCACCGTGGCCACCGACAGGCCGACGGTGGCGACACGGAACGGCCCGACGCGTTGCGCCAGGCGGCCGCCGCGAGAGGCGAGGAACACCATCGGCACGGCGAAGAACGTGATGCCGACGTTGGCGATCCAGTCGGCAGTGTCGAGGTCGTCGAGCACCAACACCCAGAGGGCGTCGAACGTGCCGATCATGATGAAGACCGCGGCACCGAAGCTCAGGGCGCCGAGGAACGGCCGCATGCGCAACAGGTCGAACGCGAACCGCCTGCCGATCGCGACCCCCTCGTCACCGGCCTCCGGGACGTGCACCCGGCTGACGAGCGGCAGGCAGGCGACCGTGGCGACCGAGATGACGATGAAGGGCGCGGCGATGCCGAACGGCCCCACGAGCACTGCCGAGATGGCCGGCCCCATCGCGAAGCCGATCACGTCGAACGCGAGCATGCGCCCGAGGTTGCTGCCGATGTTGTCGCGGTCGGCGACCACGACCATGCGGCGGATCGCCGGCAGGGCGAGCCCGGCACCGATCCCGCTGGCGACGCGCGCCACGAGCAGCACGGCCACCGTCCGGCCGAACGCCATGGTGAGCAGTCCCGCGACGTCGAGCGCCATGCCGATGTAGACCATGCGCCGAGCGTGACCACGATCGGCCAGCGGCGCGAGCAGGACCTGGGCGAAGAACGACGAGAAGAACCCGAGCGCGACGATCGCGCCGAGCCACGCCTCCCCGATGCCGTACTGGTCGCGGAAGTCGTCGAGCACGGTGAACATGACGCCGTACCCCGCCGCGAACAACCCGGTGAGCACACCGAACATGACGACCACCCGGTGCTGCTTCACGGCCGACACGCTACTGGTGCGCACCGGTCGAGACGGGCGGCCGTCGTACTGCCCGGGCGGGCGGCACGAGACTCGGCGTTGGCTCGTAGGCTCGGATGTCGTGAAGTCTGGAGACCTGCTCGCCGAGGCATCGCGACGTCGGACGTTCGCGATCATCAGCCACCCGGACGCGGGCAAGACGACGCTCACCGAGAAGTTCCTGCTCAACGCGGGTGCGGTGGTGACCGCCGGCTCGGTGAAGGCGAAGTCCGGCGGCCGCTCGGCCACCAGCGACTGGATGGAGCTCGAGCAGACCCGCGGCATCTCGATCACGTCGGCCGCGATGCAGTTCGAGTACGGCGGCCACGTCATCAACCTGCTCGACACACCCGGCCACAAGGACTTCAGCGAGGACACGTACCGCGTGCTCGCCGCCGTCGACGCCGTCGTCATGGTGCTCGACGCGGCCAAGGGCATCGAGCCCCAGACCCGCAAACTCTTCGAGGTGTGCCGCAGCCGCAACCTGCCGGTGCTCACGTTCCTCAACAAGTTCGACCGCCCCAGCCGCGACCCGCTCGAGTTGCTCGACGAGATCGAGACCCAGATCGACCTCCGCCCCACGCCGGCCACCTGGCCCGTCGGTGACGGCGAGGACTTCCGCGGTGTCATCGATCGGCGCCGAGGTGTCTTCAGCCGCTTCACCCGCACCGCTCGCGGTGCGACGATGGCCCCGGAGGAGCTCGTGTCGTTCGACCAGGCGGCCGAGCAGGAGGGCAAGGCCTGGCAGCGGGCGATCGACGGGTGCGACCTCCTCGACGCCGTCGGCGCCGACATCGACCTGCCGTCGTTCCTGGCCGGCAGCTCCACCCCGGTGTTCGCAGGGTCGGCGCTCACCGAC
>JBEGOE010000414.1:0-4551 GCA_041182165.1 Actinomycetota bacterium | reverse complement strand
CCCTGCTTCAGGTGCTCGATGCCGTCGGCGTCGAGCGGGTCGTTGCGCAGCCGCTCGGACGCGAGGAAGAGGTGCGTCAAGGTCTCGGGCGACCCCTCGCCGGCGGTGGGCGACATGACGTCGGCGTAGTCACCGCTCTCGATCTCGTCGAGCAACGTATCGACCACCGGCTCGTCATCGGTGCCGATCAGGAGCACGGTGCCCTCCCATCGGAAGGGGATGCCCGCACCGATGAGCGCATGGGTGAGGGTCTCGGTCTCGGTGGCCCCCCACTCGGCGAGGTCGTACTCGGTGGTGGGAACGTCGTCCGAGAGCACCTGCTGCGGTTGCGCCGTGTCGCCGATGGCCATCTCGGCGCTGGGATCCGAGTCGATGCCCAGCCGTACCTCGACCTCGGAGATGAGCTCGTCGGTCGCCTCTTCGCTCTCCTCGGGGACCATCAGCTCGTTGCCGTCCCATGCGTGGGGGATCTCGGCGTCGGCCATCGCCGCGGCCAGCTCGGCCTGCTGGTCGAACGTCCAGGCGGCGAGGTCGTAATAGACCCGAGTGGCGTCGGGGTCGTTCGGGTTCCAGTCGGTCATCGCTCAGTCCGATCAACGGTTGGTGTTCGATCGACGCTACCCCTGGAGCGGCCGAGGTGGCACCCGGAGGTCGAGGAACGCCTCGGTGCGCGCGTACTCGTCGCGCTGGTGCTCGGGCTGCCGGAACCCGTGACCTGCGCCGGGGTAGACCACCAGTTCCGCCGGGCCGCCGGCGACGCGGATGCGTTCGACGAGCACACGGCTCTGACCCACGGGAACCACCGGGTCGTCGTCGCCGTGGAAGACGAGCAGCGGCGTCGTGATCCGATCGGCGAACCACACGGGCGATCGGTCGCGATAGCGCCGATCGACCTCGGGCGACCCGGGTTCGCCGACCAGGCGCAAGGTGGAGTGGCGTTCGAAGCGGTGGCTGCGTTCGGCCAGGTCGGCAAGGTCGCCCACCGGGTACACCACCACTGCGGCCGCCACGAGGCCGGGATGGCGAGCGATGACGCCGAGTGCCGTGAAGCCGCCGGCCGACCCGCCCATCAGCACCGTGTGCGACGGCTCGGTGACGCCCGAGGCATGGAGATGGGCGATGACCGCGGCGACGTCGGCCACGTCGAGCTCGCCCCATCGACCGTTCATCGCCTGCTGGTGGACGCGCCCGTGTCCGGTGGAACCGCGGTGGTCGGGCACCACGACGTCCCAGCCACGCGACCGCCAGAACTCGATGCGCGGCATGAACGTCACCTGCCACTGGTCGGTGGGCCCACCGTGGACCCACACGATGACGCGCCGCGGGGTCGCGTCGCCGTCGGCTCGGTACCGGCGAGCGGGTACGGTGCCGCCATCGGGTGCAGCCACCGCGAACAGTTCGGGCTCGGCGATCGCCGTGCGGTCCCACGGGATCGTCGGTCCCACTGCGATCGTGGTGCGGGCACCAGGGTTCGCCGGCGAGCTCATGTCGTACACGACCACCTCGGTGGGCGTGCGGGCACCGGTGCGGAGCGCTGCGAGGCGGGTACCGACCCACGAGAGCTGAGCGTGCACGCCGCGGCCGATCTCGGTGACGGCGCGGGTGGCGACCTCGACGACGCAGAGGCGACCGAAACCGCCCTCGTTGCGGGTGAACGCGACCCAGCGGCCGTCGGGTGACGGGACAAACGAACGCTGGCCGAGCCCCCACGTCGGCCCCGCGTGCTCGAACGCCTCGTCGACGAGCGGCGCGTCGTCGAGCCAGACGTTCAGCCAGCCGGTGTCGTCACGGACATCTAGGCCGGTCCCGTCGGGCATGGTGCGTGGCTGCTGCACACTGTGCTGCGGCACGCCGGCGTCACGCACGCTGCCGTCGAATGTCGCCCGCTGCACCCGGGCGTGGTCCCACGGCATGTCCGGCACGTTCCACGCCAGCCAGATCGCACCGCTCGAGCACGGCAGCACCCACGGGTCGAAGCAGAAGTCCGCCGAGCCGTCGTCGAGCCGCTGGTGCGCGCCATCGCCGAGCCCGACGCTCCAGACCTCGGCCTGGTCGACCACGTAGACGACCCGACTGCCGTCGGCGGAGGCGCACGGCGCCTGAGCGACCCGGTCGGGCCCGTGGTCGGTGAGCTGCCGGCTCGTGGACCCGTCGATGGTCAGCCACCACAGGTTGCCGTCGGCGCCCGCGTGGACGATTGCTGCGCCGTCGGCGGAGAAGCACCAGCAGCCACCACCCATGCCACGACCGACCCTCGGCGATGGCACGGTGGGCAGCAGCCGAGGCGGGCCATCGGCCGAGCCGTCCGCTGCCAGGGGCTGGTACCAGAGCGCCGACTCGCCGGCCTGCGAGGTCGCGTACAGGACGGCCTCACCGGACGGGGACAGCCGGGGCTCGGTGAGATCGCGCTGTCCGATGCAGGCATCGACGGCGATGGCGGTCGGCATCGTCAGGACTGTACCGACGAGTGCATGCCGCACCCGATCCGGCGGCGACGCTGCGCGCTGCACGGAAGTCGATCGACGGCCCGGGCGATGTGGACCACCCACCCGGGTGGCCATCGTCGTCCGACCGGCTCACCGCGTACGGTTGGCGCCGATGACTGCACCTGACCGCAACCTCGCCATGGAACTCGTCCGCGTCACCGAGAGCGCCGCATTGGCCGCGTCGCGATGGGTTGGGCGGGGCGACAAGCTCGGCGCCGACGGCGCGGCGGTCGACGCCATGCGCACGGTGCTGTCGACGGTGCCGATGGACGGCGTCGTCGTCATCGGCGAGGGCGAGAAGGACGCAGCGCCGATGCTGTACAACGGCGAACAGGTCGGTGACGGCACCGCACACCAGGTCGACGTCGCGGTCGACCCGATCGACGGCACGAGCCTCACCGCACTTGGCCGGGCGAACGCGATCGCCGTCATCGCGGTCAGCGACCGGGGCAGCATGTTCGACCCGGGCCCGTGCTTCTACATGAACAAGATGGCGGTCGGCCCCGAGGCTGCCGGTTCGATCGACATCAGCGCCACCCCCACCCAGAATCTCCGCTGGATCGCGAAGGCCAAGGGCGAGAGCGTTCGCGACCTCACCGTCGTCATCCTCGACCGGCCACGTCACGACGACCTCATTGCCGAGGTGCGCGCCAGCGGTGCGCGCGTGAAGCTCATCACCGATGGCGACATCTTCGGCGCGATCGCGACGTCGTGGCCAGACGCCGGTGTCGATGTGCTCTTCGGGGTCGGCGGCACCCCGGAAGGCGTCATCGCTGCAGCAGCCCTGAAGTGCATGGGCGGCGAGATCCAGGCGCAGCTGTGGCCGCGGAACGAGGCCGAGCGCGACGCCTCGGTCGCCGCCGGCTACGACCTCGACGCCGTGCTCACCACCGACGACCTCGTGAAGGGTGACAACGCCTTCTTCGCCGCCACCGGCATCACCGACGGCGAACTGCTCCGGGGTGTGCGCTTCAGCCCGCGGTGCGCCAGCACACAGAGCCTGGTGATGCGCTCGCAGAGCGGCACCGGGCGCCTGATCGAGGCCCAGCACCGGCTCGACAAGCTCACCAGCTTCGCCGCCGTCGACTACAAGTAACCCGAGTCGCAGCGCCCCGACCGAGGGCTTCGAGCACACCCGAGTCCCTCGGCGCACCCTCCCGTCACCGAAACCCTCGGTTGCGGTGGACCAGGGTCGATCACCCTCGCTGGACGAGGCCCGACAACCTTCGTGTCAACCCACGCGGCGTGAACCCGGTGGCCGCTGCCAGGCCCTTGTAGACGACACCGGGCACTGACATCGCCTTGCCCTTGGCGACGGCGTCGAGCCCGGCGTGCGCCACCTCGTCGGCGCCGAGCCAGGCGAAGCCCGGATAGTTCGTCGTGTAGTGCTCGGTGTTGCTGACGCTCTGGAACTCGGTGCGCGTCAGGCCGGGGCACAGGGCGGTCACCTTCACCCCGGTGCCGCGGACCTCTTCGTGCAGGCTCTCGGTGAGGCTCGTGACGTAGGCCTTGGTGGCCGCGTACACGGCGAGCTTCGGTGCCGGCTGAAAGCTGGCGACACTGCTGACGTTGAGCAGGTGGCCGTTCCCACGCGGCACCATGACGCCGAGTGCAGCGCGGCTGATCCGGGTGAGCGCCGCGATGTTCAGCTGGATCTCGTCGTCGAGCCGGTCGGGCTCGATCGTGTGGAACTCGCCGGAGGTGCCGAACCCTGCGTTGTTGACGACGAGGTCGATCGGCGCGACGGCGGACGAGACCCGATCGGCCACGGCGGCGACGCCGTCGGGTGTTCCCAGGTCGGCGGCAAGCACCTCGATGCCGACGAGGCGTTCGGCGAGCTCGTCCAAGCGGTCGGCACGCCTTGCGACGATGACCGTGGGCACGCCAGCCTCGGCAAGGAGGCGGACCATCGACTCACCGATGCCGCTCGATGCACCGGTGACGAGTGCGGACGTGAACGGAAATCGCGACGCAGCCATGATCCGGAGTGTAGGCCCACCCCGCGATGCGGGGCCGCCGTCAGTGGGCGCCGGCGGCAGTGCCGATGCCGCCCGTGGCGTTGAGC
>JBEGOE010000413.1:0-5690 GCA_041182165.1 Actinomycetota bacterium | reverse complement strand
GGCCGAGCAGTTGCGCACACCGTTGAACACCACGATCGGCGTGGTCGCCACGTCGGCGTCGCTCACGAAGGCCGAGTGCTCGAAGTTCGCCTCGGTGGCGCACGACGGGCTGGCCCGCGCCGTACGGCCGGCACACTCGCTGTTCGACGGCGACACGATCTTCGCGGTGTCGCCGGGCACGGAACCGGGGGCACAGTCGGCAGACGGCCTGGCCGCACGCGCCCGTGCGGTCGCCCTCAGCGGGATGCTCGAGGCCGGGGCCCAGTGCTTCGCCATCGCCTGCACGCGGGCACTGCTGGCGGCACGGTCGTGGCCGGGCGGACCGCCGTCGTACCGCGACCTGTGCCCGACGGCGGTCGATCGGTGGGCGTGACGCCGGCGACAGTGCCCGGCCCCGCCTACCGGAACAGCATCATTGCTCGCTATGTTGCCCTGTGCGTCAGAGGAACAGGAGGGCCCCGGCTCCATGAACGCCATCAGTGATGCCTCGCTCGAACGACGCAAGGTCACCGTCCCCGACCTCGCCAAGTACAAGTCCGAGGGCCGAAAGATCTCGATGATCACGGCGTACGACGCCACCTTCGCACGCCTGGTCGACGAGGCGGGCGTCGACTGCATCCTGGTCGGCGACAGCGTCGGCATGGTGGTGCAGGGCGTGGCCAACACGATCCCGGTCGACCTCGACGAGATGGCCTATCACGTCCGCGCCGTGGCCCGCGCCCAGCCGAAGGCCCTCGTCATCGGCGATCTGCCGTTCGGCAGCTACCAGGTCAGCCCCCAGCAGGGCGTCGAGAGCTCGATCGTTCTCATGAAGGCGGGCGCCCAGTGCGTCAAGCTCGAGGGTGGCGTGGCCATGGCCGACACGATCGCCGCCATCACACGCGTCGACATCCCCCTGATCGCCCACATCGGCCTCACTCCGCAGAGCTACCACCGCATGGGTGGCCATCGTGTCCAGGGTCGCCGGAACGGCTACGAGGCCGGCGGTCGTGAGCGGTTGCTCGAGGACGCGCACGCGATCGAACAGGCCGGCGCCTCCGCCGTCGTCATCGAGGGCGTACCGCTGTCGCTCGCGGCCGAGATCACCGACAAGCTGTCGATCCCCACCATCGGCATTGGCGCCGGCATCCACTGCGACGGGCAGGTCCTGGTCCTGCACGACGTGATCGGGCTGTCGGACCTCCGGCTGAAGTTCGCCAAGCAGTTCGCCGACGTGCGCACGACCGTGGTCGAGGCGACGCAGCAGTACATCGCCGACGTCCGCGGCGGCGTGTGGCCCGACGACGACCACTCGTTCCACTGAGCGCCGACCTCTCACGCCGGCCTGCCCCACCGCCCGCGCTGATGGACATCCTCCACACCCCTGCAGCGATGCGCGCGTGGTCCGAGGACCACCGCGTGGCCGGGCGACGCGTTGCCTTCGTGCCCACCATGGGCGCCCTGCACGAGGGGCATCTCGCGCTCGTCGACGAGGCCCGGCGGCACGGTGATGTCGTGGTGCTGTCGATCTTCGTCAACCCGCTGCAGTTCGACGTGCGAGCCGACTTCGACCACTACCCGCGCCCGATCGACGGTGACCTCGCTGCCTGCAGGGACGCCAGGGTGGACGCCGTCTACGCACCGACTGCGGCGGCGATGTACCCCGTCGGCTTCCAGACCCACGTCGAGCCCGGCCCACTCGCCGATCGCCTCGAGGGTGCGCACCGGGCCGGCCACTTCCGGGGCGTCACCACCGTCGTCACGAAGCTCTTCCAGGCGGTCCGCCCGCACGTCGCGGTCTTCGGTCGCAAGGATGCCCAGCAGCTCGCCATCATCGAACGGATGGTGCTCGACCTCGACATGGGCATCGAGATCGTCGGCATGCCCACCGTGCGCGAGCACGACGGCCTCGCGCTCAGCAGCCGCAACCGACGGCTCGACCCGTCGGACCGCGCTGCGGCCACCTGCATCTGGGCCGGTCTGTCGGCAGCGATCGCCGCGTACGAGGCGGGCGAGCGCTCGGCAGCTGACCTCGCCGCGCTGGCGACGGCACCCGTGCTGGCCGAGCACCGGGCCCGGCTCGAGTACCTCGAGGTCGTCGACCCGCACACCTTCGAGCCCTTCGATCACGATGTCGACCGCGACGTCGGGGCGCACGCCCTGATCGTGACGGCCGTCCGGTTCGGCGACGTGCGCCTGATCGACAACGTGCTGCTCAGCTCACCGACCATCCGCTGAGCGCCACCGTCATCGCGATGGCGTTGATGATGCCGTGGGCGATGATCGTCGGGCCGATGCGCCGGAACCGGTACGCGGCCCCTCCGAGCACGCAGCCGACGCCGCTGAGGATGATGACGAGGCCGATGTTGCCGGCACCGCGCACCGGGTCGAGGTGCGCCATGCCGAACACCACGCCCTGGATGCCGACGGCTGCTACCGGGCCGAACCGGCTGAGCAGCCCGCGCAGCACCACCCCCCGGAAGACCATCTCCTCGAACAGCGGCGCCGCCACCACGGCGAGGACCAGCAGCGAGATGACGTAGCCCCGGGTGGCATCGATGTCGTTGACGCCCTCGGTGTTGCCCGTGAATGGGATGCTCGTGAGGGCTACGACGAGCGCGAGGGCGAACTGCACGCCGAGGCAGCACAGCCAGGTGACCGGGCCCCACCCGGCATCGGCCTTGCGGACGAACAGGCCGGTGTCGGCGCGGAACGAGCCGGAGCCCATGCGCCGGCTCGCCCACCAGCAGAACAGCAGCACCGGGCCATACCCGATCAGGCCGGCGACGACGATGTAGGCCGCGATCGGCCACTCGAACCTCGACAGCCCGTCGATCACGAACCTGCTGGCGACGAGGGAGAGGAAGATCGTCGACAGCGCGCCGACGGCCATCGCGAGGGGAAGGGTCGGGTGCGGCGGTGCGGGCGGCCGAACCGGATGCGCGACATGGTCGGTCCAGCCGTGGCCGTCGAAGTAGCGGACAGCGCCGCTGATGCGCGGGTCGGGGTACCAGCCGGCTCGGTGCACAGGCCGATGCTAGGAGGCCTCCGCCGCACGCGCCTGCGCAATCCGGGCGACGTACCATCGGGCGATGCCGACTCCTGCATCCCCTGCGCCCGTGACCGGTTCGCTGTGGCACGACACGCTGCCAGCCGAGCTGACGGGGCAGGTGCGCCCGCCGCTGCCGGGCGACACCGACGTCGACGTCGCGATCGTGGGTGGCGGCTACACCGGGCTCTGGACCGCGTACTACCTCGCCCGACGCGACCCGTCACTCCGCATCGTGGTCCTCGAATCAGAGGTGGTCGGGTTCGGTGCCAGCGGCCGCAACGGTGGGTGGGCATCGGCGCTGCTCCCGATGGGCCTCGCCACGATCGCCGCCGAGCACGGGCGGGACGCAGCGGTGCGGATGCAGCGAGCGATGAACGCGTCGATCGACGAGATCGCCCACGTCGCCTCCGCCGAGGGCATCGACTGCCATCTCGCCAAGGGTGGCTGGTTCGGCGCAGCCCGCAATCCGGCGCACGTCGGCCGACTCGAGGCCGAACTGGCCGAGCAGCGCTCGTTCGGGTTCACCGACGACGACGTGCGGTGGCTCGAGCCGGACGAGGCCCGGGACATGCTGTCGGTCAGCTCGTGCCACGGCGCGCTCTTCACCCCGCACTGCGCCGCGATCCATCCCGCCCGACTCGTGCGTGGCCTGGCGCTGGCGGTCGAACGGCAGGGCGTCACCATCCACGAGCACACCCGCGTCACCTCCATCGAGCCCCGTCGGGTCGGCACCGAGCACGGCACCGTGCGCGCCACGTTCGTGGTGCGGGCGACCGAGGGCTTCACCCCCATGCTTCCCGGCCAACGGCGGCGGATCGTGCCCGTGTACTCGCTGATGATCGCCACCGAGCCACTCCCCCGGTCGTTCTTCGACGAGGTCGGCGGGGCAGACCGACAGACCTTCAGCGACGCCCGACGCCTCGTCATCTACGGCCAGCGCACCGCCGACGACCGCATCGCCTTCGGAGGCCGCGGCGCGCCCTACCACTACGGCTCCAAGGTCGACCCCTCGTTCGACACGCACACCGGTGTGCACGAGGGGCTCCACCGCACCCTGCTGGACATCTTCCCCGCCATCGGCGACGCGGCGATCACCCATCGCTGGGGCGGTCCGGTCGGCGTGCCGCGCGACTGGCAGTGCTCGGTGGGGGTCGACCGCGCCACCGGCCTCGGATGGGCAGGCGGCTACGTCGGTGATGGGGTCACCACGACGAACCTCGCCGGCCGCACCCTGGCCGCCCTGATCGTCGGCGACGCCGACGATCCGGTGGTGTCACTGCCCTGGGTGGGTCACCGCTCGCGCTCGTGGGAGCCCGAGCCGCTGCGCTGGATCGGCATCAACGCCATGGTGCGCCTGCCGAGCGGGGCCGACGCGTACGAGGAGCGCCACGGGCGGCCCGAGCGGTGGCGGAGCGCCGTGCTGGACCGGATGACCGGCCAGTGACCTCCCGGCCGGTGCCGGGCACCGTCCCCCCGTCGATGTGCTCGCCGGGTAGTCGATCGGCACATTCTCGGCGAACAACCACGTGTCGAAGAACGAGGTGAGGTCGGTGCCGGCGACGTCCTCGGCCAGCGCGATGAAGTCGTCGGTGGTCCGCGAGGTGCCGGTGTTCTCGGAGACCCAGCGCTGGAGCAGCGTGAAGAACGCATCGTCGCCGATGGTGAGGCGCAACGCGTGCAGCACCACCGCGCCCCCGTCGTACGAGTTGTAGCCGAACAGGTCGTCGACCCCCGGCAGCCCGGTGGCCGGACCGAAGCGGCGGGCGAGCGCCGTCGAGGCCTGGTCGTCGGTCGTCGCTCGGCCGCTGTGATCGAACCACAGCCACTGGCCGTACGTCGCGAAGCTCTCGTTGAGCCAGATGTCCTGCCACCGCGCCGGGGTGACGGCGTCGCCGAACCACTGGTGCGCGAGCTCGTGCGAGAGCAGGAGTTCGGTGAACGAGCCGACCGTCCCGTCGAGGTCCTTGTTGCTGAACATCGACCGGCCCATGGTCTCCATCGCGAGGCCGGGGAAGCTGTCGGTGACCGCGATGCCGTAGCGGTCGAGCGGGTACGGGCCGAACACGTCGTCGAAGAAGTCGAGCTGTGCCGGGATGCCGTCGATGTACTGCTGCACCCCGGCGAGGTCGGCCCGAAGGACTGCGCTGACGAGTGGCAGGCCGTTCGGGCCGGTGGTCTCGACGATCTGGTAGTCGCCCGTCAGCAACTGCACCAGGTAGGTCGGCATCAGGTCGTCCTGCCGCCAGATCCAGGTGTCGCCATCCGGGCCGGCCGTGGTCGACTGCAGCGCCCCGTTCGCGATGGCCGTCGTGCCGCTGGGCACGGTGATCTCGAAGGTCCAGGTCGCCTTGTCGGACGGGTGGTCGTTGCTCGGCAGCCAGGTGCGAGTGGCGTCCGGCTCGTTCAGGACGAACGACCCGCCCTCGGTGTGGAACCAGCCGTTCGGTAACGACGTGACCGACGAGCCGGGGTCGGGCGCCCCGGCGTACACGACATCGACGACGAAGCGGCGTCCGGGTGTCAGCGGTTCGGGCGGCGTGATGCGGAGCTCGACGTCCTCGACGGCGAACACCGCGTCGACACCGTCCACGCCAACCGATGCGATGTCGAGCCCGATGGCGTCGAGCGTGAACGAGTCGCGGGTGTCGGTGGCCACGAT
>JBEGOE010000412.1:0-4243 GCA_041182165.1 Actinomycetota bacterium | reverse complement strand
ACCAGGGGGTGGTCGAGGCTCGCCTAACGTCCGGCCATGGCGAACGAGCCCACCGACCTGGTCACCCTCGACGAGATCCAGCGCCGCGTCCTGTGGCTCGCGGTGCGGATGGTCGACCACGCCAACCGCGAACGCGCACTGCCTGCGGCACCCGCCGGGCGCGAGGCCGAGTTCGCCGTGAAGGTGGGCGGGCACATGGCATCGAGTGCCTCGATGGTCAGCATCATGACCTCGCTGTGGTTCGCCCACATCGGCGGCAACGACAAGGTCGCCGTGAAGCCGCACGCATCACCCGTGTTCCACGCGATCAAGTACCTGCAGGGCGAGCTCGACCGCTCGTACCTGTTCCGGCTGCGCGAGCGCGGCGGCCTGCAGAGCTACCCGAGCCGCACCAAGGACCCCGACGTCGCCGACTTCAGCACCGGCTCGGTGGGCCTCGGCGTGGTGGCGCCGCTGTTCGCCGCGATGACCCGCCGCTACATCGACGCCCACTTCGACTCGTCGCCCGAGGCGCGGTTCATCGCCCTGGTGGGTGACGCCGAGCTCGACGAGGGGAACGTGTGGGAGGCGATCGCCGACGCATCGCTGCAGGGGCTCGGCAACGTGATGTGGGTGGTCGACGCGAACCGCCAGAGCCTCGATCGTGTCATCCCCGGCCAGAAGATCAAGCAGCTGATGGAGTTCTTCGAGGGCTCCGACTGGCACGTCGTCGAGGCGAAGTGGGGCCGCCTGCTGCAGGCGGCGTTCGCCCGCGATGGCGGACATGCGCTGCAGCGCCACATCGAGGAGATGAGCAACGAGCGCTACCAGTCGCTGTTCGCACTGCGCGGCGCCGACCTGCGGGCGGCGTTCCTCGACGGCGCCGACGAGAGCGTGAAGCGGTTCTGCGCCGAGATCCCCGACGCCGAGCTGGTGCCGCTCGTGCAGAACCTCGGCGGCCACGACCTCGACGTGCTGCTCGACTCGTACCGCGCGTGTGACGCCGTCACCGACCGCCCGAGCGTGGTGTTCGCCTACACGATCAAGGGCTGGGGCCTGCCCATCGCCGGTGACCCGCTGAACCACGCGGCGCTGCTGTCGCCCACCCAGATCGACGCGCTGCGCGCCGAGATGGGCCTCGACGACACCACCGAGTGGGACCGCTTCGACCCGCGGTCGCGAGCCGGCCTGGTGTGCGAGCGCGCCGGCGGCGAGGTGAACAACGTGCCCCCTGCACCACGACCCGACCTGCCGGTGCCGGCGTCGGTGGGCGGGGCGACGGGCGCGAAGCCGGTCAGCACGCAGGAGACGTTCGGCCGGTTGCTCACCGGGCTGGGCATGGTGGATGCAGTGCGCGAGCGGATGGTCACCCTGTCGCCCGACGTCAGCGTCAGCACGAACCTCGGCGGCTGGATCAACAAGTTCGGGGTGTTCAGCCCCGAGGAGCAACCCGACTACCTCGGCAGCGACCGCCTGCTGAAGTGGCAGCAGGGGCCGAGCGGCCAGCACATCGAGCTCGGCATCAGCGAGATGAACCTGTTCCTGGCGCTGCACGCGTTGGGCCTCGGCCAGGAGCTGCACGGCCAGCACCTGGTGCCCATCGGCACCGTGTACGACCCCTTCGTGTGCCGTGGGCTCGATGCCCTGATCTACGGCCTCTACAGCGGCGCGAAGTTCATCGTCGTCGGCACGCCGGCCGGTGTGACGCTGGCGCCGGAGGGCGGTGCGCACCAGAGCACGATCACGCCGTCGATCGGCCTCGAGCTGCCCGGCCTCACTTACGCCGAGCCGTGCTACGCGCAGGCGCTCGACTGGTTGCTGTGCGACGGTGTGCGGCGCCTGGGCGCTGTCGGTCACGATGGCGATGACGGCGAGAGCCTGTACCTGCGTCTGTCGACCCGCCCGGTCGACCAGGCTCCGTTTGCAGCGGCACGCGACCGCTTGGGTGACGAGCGGCTGCGCGAGCACGTGCTGGCCGGCGGCTACCGGCTCGTCGAGCCCGACGCGTCGCTGGCAGGCGCGCCGCAGGTCATCATTGCGTCGTGCGGAGCGGTGCTGCCCGAGGCGGTGCACGCCGCACGCCAGCTCGCCGACGAGGGCGTCGCCGCCACCGTGCTCGACCTCACCTCACCCGACCGCCTCTACCGCGAGTGGCGCGGTGCGTTGCAGGCGGCGTCGCGGTCGGCCCGGCCCGCCGCCCTCGAGACACTGCACCTCGCCACGCTCATCGGTGCGGCCGATCGGCGCACGCCGATCGTCACGGTGCACGACGCGGCGAGCCACTCGCTGGCATGGCTCGGCTCGGTGTTCGGTCAGCGGGTCGTGCCGATCGGCGTCGACACGTTCGGCCAGTCGGGCTCGATCGTCGATCTCTACGAGATCTTCGACATGCTGCCCGAGCAGATCGCGAACGCCGCCCTGCTGTCGATCTGACGATCACGCACCGCGGAGCAGCAGCCGGCGCATCGACGACCTGTGCCGTGGTGCGGTCGCTCACAACCCTGCTGCGGCAGAGGTCCCATCAGTCAGGTCAGTCCTGGCCTCCGCCTGCGGACCATTACGCTGTGGTCCATGACGACGACCGAGTCCGGCATCCGCTCCATCGACGGGATCGAGCTGACCCCCAAGCAGGTCGGCCTCGAGCTGCCCGCGCCGTTCGCCACCGTCGAGGAGGAGCGGCTGCACCGCAAGCAGAAGCTCGCTGCGGCGCTGCGGATCTTCGGGCGGGTCGGCTTCGGCGAAGGCGTGGCCGGCCACATCACGGTGCGCGACCCCGAGTTCCCCGAGCTGTTCTGGGTGAACCCGTTCGCCGTCAGCTTCCGCCACATCCGCGTCAGCGACCTGATCCTCGTCGATCACAACGGCGACGTCGTCTACGGCACCCGCCCGGTGAACCGCGCTGCGTTCGTCATCCACTCCGCGGTGCACGAGGCCCGCCCCGACGTCATCGCCGCAGCACACAGCCACAGCGTGCACGGCAAGGCGTTCAGCTCGCTCGGCATCCCGCTCGACCCGATCACGCAGGACTCGTGCATCTTCTACGAGGACCACACCGTCATCACCGCGCAGCGCGGCCGCGTGCAGTTCGGTGTCGAGGACGGGCGCGAGCTCGTGTCGCAGTTCCCCTCCGGCAAGGCAGCGATCCACCAGAACCACGGTCTGTTCACGGTCGGCCAGACCGTCGACGAGGCAGCGTTCTGGTTCCTCTCGATGGACCGCTCGTGCCAGGCGCAGCTGCTCGCCATGGCAGCCGGCGAGCCGAAGCTGATCCCGCACGAGGACGCCGCGTACACCCGCGAGCAGACCGCGCACCCGATCGCCGGCTGGCTGAGCTTCCAGCCGCTGTGGCAGGAGATCTGCCGCACCGACCCCGACCTGTTCGAGTGAGTCGTCGCGCCGAGGGCGGCGCGCTCGACCGGTTCTCACCCGAGGCGCTGTTCGTCTTCTCGGGCATCTCGCAGTACACCGGCGCTGTCATCGCCGTCTCACTGTTCGACGACCTCGGCGCCGGCACGGTGGCGTGGCTGCGTGTCATCGGCGCAGCGCTGGTGCTGATGGCCTTCACCTGGCGCCGGCAGCGCAGCTGGACCCGGCACGAGGTGTATGCGGCGATGCTGTTCGGCACCGCCACGGCGCTGATGAACGTCACGTTCTACTTCGCGATCGAGCGCATCGACCTCGGCAAGAGCGTCGTCATCGAGTTCATCGGCCCCATCGCCGTGGCGGCTGCCTTCACCCGCACCCGCCGCAACACGTTTGCACTCGTGCTCGCCGTGGTGGGCGTGGTGGTGCTGTCAGGCGTGGAGATCGACACCGAACCGCTGGGCCTGATGTTCGTGTTCATGGCTTCGGCGATGTGGGCGGCGTACATCATCATCGGCCGCCATGTGGCCGGGTTCGACCGGGGCTCGGCCGGCCTCGCGTTGGGCATGGCGTTCGGAGCGGTCGTGCTCATCCCGTTCGGCGCGCCCGGCATCGGCGCCGTCGTCGGCCATCCGGCGTGGTTGTTCGCCGCGCTGTCGGTGGGTGTGCTGTCGAACGTGGTGGGCTACGGCATCGACCAGCACGTGCTGCGCCGGGTGCCGGTTCGCCGCTTCGCCCTGCTGCTGGCCCTGCTGCCGGTGACCGCGATGTTCGTGGGGTTCATCGCCCTCGACCAAACACCCAGCTGGGTCGACCTGCTGGGCGCCGCACTCGTCATCGCCGGCGTGGTGACCCAGGAGCGCGAGGTCCTGACCCCCGCCGAGGTCGAGGTCGCCACCGC
>JBEGOE010000411.1:0-5578 GCA_041182165.1 Actinomycetota bacterium | reverse complement strand
CGCCGTGGCGCAGGGCGCCGCGGTCCGCGCCGGACAACGCATCGGCACCACGACCACGGCCTTCTACTTCGGCCTGCGGCGGGGCGACGCGATCGTCGACCCGACGCCGTTGCTGGGGGTGGAGACGTGGCCGACCCGACTGGTCCCCGCCGACGGCTCGCCGGCCCCCGCTCGGCCGGCCGGCCGGCTGGTCTGTGGCATCGACAGGCCCGGCAGATAGAGTTGCCGACCGGCATGCCCACCCGGGTATGTCACTCAGATCGCACCGCCCACCCTGCGGTCGCCACCACGCGGTGGTGCACGGGTCGGTGCGCAGCCAACCGCAGCAAGGAGCACATCATGGCCGTCGTCACCATGCGACAGATGCTGGAAGCAGGTGTCCACTTCGGGCACCAGACCCGCCGTTGGAACCCGAAGATGAAGCGCTTCATCTTCGGTGAGCGCGGCGGCATCTACATCATCGACCTCGAGCAGACCCTCGTCCGCGCCGAGACCGCCTACCAGTTCGTCCGTGACCTGTCCGCCAAGGGCGGCACGGTCATGTTCATCGGCACCAAGAAGCAGGCCCAGGACCCGGTCCGCACTTACGCCGACAAGGTCGGCATGCCCTACGTGAACGAGCGTTGGCTCGGCGGCATGCTCACCAACTTCGAGACCATCGCGAAGCGCACTGCCAAGATGCAGGAGTACGAGCGCATGCGCGCCGCCGGCGAGTTCGAAGCGATGCCGAAGAAGGAGGCTCTCCTCCTCACCCGTGAGCTCGAGAAGCTGCAGAAGAACCTCGGTGGCATTCGCGGCATGAACCGTCGTCCCGACGCCGTGTTCATCCTCGACACCAAGAAGGAGCACATCGCGGTCACCGAGGCGAACAAGCTCGGCATCCCGATCATCGCCGTGGTCGACACCAACGTCGACCCCGACGTCATCCAGTTCCCGATCCCCGGCAACGACGACGCCATCCGCGCCAACGGACTCATGGCCCGCCTCATCGCCGAGGCCATCGAGGAAGGCCGCTTCATCGCCAACAAGCGCAACCCGCAGGCCGCCCCGGCGCCGAAGCGCAGCGCCGAGGACGAGGCCGCGTTCGCTGCAGCCCAGGCCGATGCCCGTCGCCAGGCCGCCGCAGCCCAGGCCGATCGCGAGGCTCGCCTGTCGGCCGCCCAGACCGCCGCCGAGATCGCCGGCGACGATGCTCCCGTCGCCGATGTCCCCGCCGCCGATGTTGCGGCACCCGCAGAGACCCCCGTCGAGCCGGCCGCGGCCGACGCCACCCCGGAGGCCTGACCCCAGATGGCATTCACCGCCAAGGATGTGCAGAGCCTGCGCCAGGCAACCGGCGCCGGCATGATGGACGCCAAGAAGGCCCTCGAGGCCAACGACGGCGACATGGAGCAGGCCAAGCAGTGGCTCCGTGAGAAGGGCCTTGCGGCCAGCGCCAAGCGCGACGACCGCGAGAACACCCAGGGCGTCGTCGCCCTGGTCATCGAGGGCAACGTCGGGGCCATCGTCAAGCTCAAGAGCGAGACCGACTTCGTGGCCGGCAGCGACCAGTTCAAGGCCGAGGCCGAGACGCTGGCCCGCCTGGTCATCGCGAAGGGCGAGGCCGCTGTGGCCGAGCGCACCCCCGAGCTCGAAGACCTCAAGATCGTGCTGAAGGAGAAGATCGAGCTGGGCGAGGTCGTCCGCATCGAAGCCGCTCCGGGCAACGTCATCGACAGCTACATCCACCTCCAGGGTGGCCGTGGCGTCAACGGCGTGCTGGTCGAGATGGCCGGCGCTGCGCAGGAACTCGCCCACGACGTGGCCGTGCACATCGCGTTCGCCCGCCCGAAGTACCTCAGCCGCGCCGACATCCCGGCCGACGTGCTCGAGCACGAGCGCCAGACGCTCGAGACGATCAGTCGCAACGAGGGCAAGCCCGAGGCCGCGCTCCCGAAGATCATCGAGGGTCGGATCAACGGCTTCTTCAAGGACGTCGCCCTGCTCGACCAGCCGTACGCGAAGGACGACAAGCAGTCCGTCGCCCAGATCATCGGCTCGGCCACGATCGTGAACTTCGCCCAGGTGGAGATCGGCTGATCTGCATGACCGTCGTGTCGAGTGGTTGCATCCGATGACCGAGCCCCGCTGGAAGCGGATCGTCTTCAAGCCCTCCGGTGAGGCGCTTGCGGGGGACTCGGGCTCGGGCCTCGACGGCGCAACCCTCGACCACACGGCCCGCGAGATCATCGCGGTTCGCGAGATGGGCGTCGACGTTGCCGTCGTCGTCGGCGGCGGTAACTTCTGGCGCGGCCGCACCGGCGCGATGTCGGGGATGGACGCCACCCAGAGCGATCACATCGGCATGCTCGGCACGGTCATGAACGCACTGGCGCTGCAGGACTCGCTCGAACGCAACGGCCAGGTCACCCGGGTCCTCAGCGCGATCGAGATGCCCCGGATCGCCGAGCCGTACATCCGCCGCCGGGCCATGCGGCACCTCGAGAAGGGCCGCGTCATCATCTTCGCGGCGGGCACCGGCAACCCGTTCTTCACCACCGACACGGCGGCCGCCCTGCGCGCTGCCGAGATCGACGCGACGGCACTGCTGAAGGGCACCCACTCGGGCGTCGACGGTGTCTACAGCGCCGACCCGCGTCGCCACGCCGACGCGGTGAAGTTCGATGAGATCGACTACCTCGATGTGATGACCAAGGACCTCAAGGTCATGGACGCCACGGCGATCGCGTTCTGCCGCGACAACGACATCCCGATCGTGGTGTTCGACATGTCGGCGCCGGGCGCGTTGCAGAAGATCCTGGGCGGCGAGCGAGTCGGCACGATCATCCACGGTGAGGCGCCAGCGATGCGCCGTCGCCGGCACGACGACCCGCCGCTCTGATCCGTCACCGGCGGACCGGCCGGATCGGCACGGCATCGGACCCGATCGCCCGATCGCCACGCACAGCGCGCAGCATCGGTACGCTGTTCGGGTGACCGAAGAGACGCTCCTCGACGCCATCGACAAGATGGAGAAGGCAGTCGAGCACGTGCAGGCCCAGTTCAGCTCCGTGCGCACAGGCCGCGCCACCCCCGCACTGGTCGAGAAGCTCCAGGTCGAGTACTACGGCAGCACCGCGCCGCTGCAGCAGCTCGCCGGCTTCCAGGTGCCCGAGGCCCGTCAACTCGTCGTCAAGCCGCACGATCGCACCACCCTCCCCGCGATCGAGCGGGCCATCCGCGACAGCGATCTCGGCGTGAACCCGTCGAACGACGGTGTGGTCATCCGCATCAACTTCCCGGCCCTCACCGAGCAGCGCCGCAAGGAGTACGTGAAGGTCGTGCGCACGATGGCCGAGGACGGCCGCATCGCGGTGCGCAACATCCGCCGAGATGTGCGCAAGCACCTCGAGGCCGCCGAGAAGGGTGCGGAGATCTCCGCCGACCAGCTCGAGCGTGCCGAGAAGGAGATCGAGAAGATCACCCACGAGCATGTCGACCAGATCGACAAGGTGCTCGGGCGCAAGGAACAGGAACTGCTCGAGGTCTGACCTCGGCAGCCTGCAGCAAGACAGTCGAACGAACAGACGAACGGGGAGACCCTCATGAGTGATGATGCGGGGCGTCGGAGGCGACGCGACAACGACGACGACTTCGGCCCGCCGCTGTTCGCCGACGACCTGAGCGTGTCGACGGGCGACTCGACGCGCGAGATGGACCCCAGCGGCTCGCTGTCGTTCGGCGACGCCGACACCGGCCCGCTGCCGCACTGGACCTCGCCCCCCACGGGTGAGATGCCCGCCACGCTCATCACCGGCAACCACCCCACGCAGGACCCCACCGACGATCTCGACGTCTGGTCGTCGTTCTCGAGCGAGCCTCCCGTCTGGAGCGACGACCCGGCGCCCACCGGCCGGATGGATGCCAGCATCCCGTCACGCGACGACCGACGTGGTCCCGAGATGTTCGACGACGATGCCATCGACCCGAGCGTGCCGGTGTCCCGTGGGCCGAGCCGGATCACGATCGGCACCGATCCCACCGACGAGCGGATGGGCCGGCCGATGCCGAAGAACCGGAGCCGTTCAGGGCGGGTCGACCCGAGCCGTGGGACGCAGCGTCCCGGCCGCCCGGGTGCACCGGCGGCGCGAACCTCGACTGCTCCGGCACCGTCGGGTCGCGACATGCCGTCGGCGGTCGCCGTCGGCCTCATCATCGCCGCCGTCTTCATCGGTGCGCTGCTCTGGAAGCCGTGGGCGGCGCTGGTCGTCGTCGTCGTCGTGCTCGCCCTGGCCGCGGTCGAGTTCTACGACAAGGTCACCGAGAAGGGCTACCGACCGGCCACGGTCGCCGGCATCGCCGCCTGTGTGTCGCTCCCGCTCGCCGCGTACTGGGTGGGCGAGACGGCCATCCCGCTCGTCGTCGTGCTCGCGCTGGGCGCGGCGTGCCTCACCTTCGTCACCTCGTCCGACATCGAGTCGAGCCCGCTGCCGAATTCGGCGATCACGATGCTCGGCGTCGTCTGGATCGGTGTGCTCGGGTCGTTCGCTGCCCTGATCCTGGCGTGGTCGAACACCACGGGGATGGCCAACGTGGGCACCGACACGCTGTTCCTGGTGGCCCTCGGCGTGGTGGCCAACGACGTGGGCGCGTTCTTCGTCGGTTCGGCTGCAGGACGCACCCCGCTCCGGGCCTGGATCAGCCCCAACAAGACGGTCGAGGGCTTCGTGGGCGGCACGTTCATGACCGTCATCGCCATGGTGGTCGTCGGTGCGCTCGACCAGAGCGACACGTGGTCGAGCTACAGCGACCTGATCCTGCTCGGCATCGTCATCGCGCTGGCAGCGCCACTTGGCGATCTGACGGAGAGCATGTTCAAGCGCAACCTCGAGATCAAGGACTTCGGCAGCATCGTCAAGGGCCACGGCGGCGTGCTCGACCGCTTCGACGGGTTCCTGTTCACGTTGCCCGCCGCGTACTACCTCGCTCTCGTGCTCACGCCCTGGGTGCCCTAGTCCTCACGAACCGTCCCACGGTTGGACGCGGCCGCCGGGCGGCTGCACACTGGCACAATGAAGGGCATGTCGTCGGTACGTGTCTCGATCGCGGGGTCCTCGGGCAGCATCGGTACCCAGACGCTCGATGTCATCCGTGCCGAGGCCGGCGCTTATGAGGTCGTCGGCCTCGGGGTCGGGTCCTCGGTCGACGTCCTGATCGCCCAGGCGCTCGAGTTCCGTCCGAAGGTCGTCGCTGTGGCAGACCCGGCGCAGCGGGCCCGTGCCGCCGAGGCGCTCCCGTTCGCCGAGGTTGTTGCCGACCTGGCCGACCTGGCCGCCGACGCCGATGTGGTGGACAACGGCGTCGTCGGTTTCGCCGGACTGCCGGACACGCTCGAGCCGTAGCGGCGCGGCAAGCGCCTGGCGCTCGCGAACAAGGAGAGCCTCATCGCCGCCGGGCCGGTGGTGCAGCCGTTGCGCTCGACTCCTGGCGCCGAGCTCGTGCCGGTGGACAGTGAGCACTGTGCGGTCCACCAGTGCCTCCGGTCTTCCGTGAACGTCGACCGCGAGGTCGCCCGCGTGGTGCTCACCGCCAGCGGTGG
>JBEGOE010000410.1:0-6686 GCA_041182165.1 Actinomycetota bacterium | reverse complement strand
CAGCGCAACTCGTCACGAACGCCGCAGCACACGGGATCGAGCCCCCTGCCACCCGGCTCGCGGCAGGCAAGCCCGCACGTGGCCACATCGCGGTGCGCGCGTGGACCGCCGCCGGGGCCGGGACGGTGATCGAGGTCGCCGACGACGGCGCCGGCTTCGACGAGCCGGCGATCCGCGACGCTGCGGCCACCCGCGGGCTCACGGACAGCGACGATGCGAGGTCGGCCGCCGAGCTCGCGTTCCTGCACGGGGTCACCACCCGATCGGCGGTCACGTTCGGCGCCGGGCGCGGGGTCGGTCTCGACATCGTGCGCACGATCGTCGACGCCGCGGACGGCCGGGTCGACGTCACCACCACCTCGGGTGTCGGTGCGACGGTGCGGTTGTTGCTGCCCTCGGGCTGACCGTTCGGCGCCGGTTGATCCCTCGGCGCTCGGTGCGCCGAGCACGGGTCACTGCATGACGAACTCGAGGAAGTAGATCTCGTGGACCTCGTCGGGGTAGACGGCAGCGATCTTCTTCGTGAGGAGCTCCTTGACCTGCTCGCGGCCTTCGGGGTCGCCCAGCACCGCCATCGAGTTGCCGGACAGCGTCGAGACGATCAGGTCCTTCGCCGGCGCCGTCTCGAAATCCGCCTTGTCGAGGAGCATGACGTCGGGGCAGAGCCCCAGCGACACCGTCACCCGGAGGTAGTGGCCGTCGGTGAGGTTGATGTTCATCGCAGGCAGGTCGACGGCCTTGTGCTCTGCCGTCGCTGCGTCGATGCCCTCAGTGCAACCCTCGAGCTGCACGATCGTCGTGGTCGTCACTGCCGTACCCTCGGTTGCCGCGCCCGCCTTGCGACCGCCGAGCATGTAACCCACGCCGGCAAGGGCAACGCACAGACCGATGATGACGAGCGGGCTGCGCTTCTTCTTGCCCTCCTCGGCGCCGTCGTTGTCCGCCTTCTTCTTCTTCGCCATGGTGTCATCCGTGTTGGGTCTGCCCCTCCGTCCGTGGAGAGGTCTCCCAACCGACAGTCCGGTCGGTTCAGCCGCCGCGCCACATGCCCGGCAAGATCATGTCCGGGGTGCCCAGGATGCCGGGCAACCGGGGTCAGGCGTCGGTCTCGATCGCCGGCTTCAGCGAGATCTCGGACAGGATCACGATCTCGACGCGCCGGTTCTGTGCTTGGCCGTCAGGCGTGGCGTTGTCGGCGACCGGGCGGGTATCCCCGTAGCCGCTGGCCGACAGGCGCGTGTGGTCGAACCCCTGCAGCTCCATGTACCGCAGCACCGATGTGGCGCGGCTGGTCGAGAGCTCCCAGTTCGAGGGGTAGCGGGTCGTCGAGATGGGCCGCGAGTCGGTGTGACCTTCGATGGCCAGGTCGTTCGGGATGTCCTCGAGGTTCGCCATGACGAGGCGCAGGACCTCCATGCCTCCGGGCTGAAGGGTCGCCTCGCCGGGCTGGAACAGCACGCCGTCGTTCAGGAGCGACATCACGAGACCGCGACCTTCGAAGCGGAACGCCAGCTTGTCGCCGAGGTTGACTTCCTTCGCATCGACGAGGATGCCGTCCTGGACCTTCTGGAGCTCCTGCACCGCGCCCTTCGCGTCGGTGAGCGCCGCCTGTTGCACGGCCTGCTCGACCTGGAGCGGTGACGGCTTGTTCGTGCCCGAGTTGTCGAGCACACCGTTGCCGCCGTCGAACAGGGAGTCGCCACTCGAGCCGCCTCCTTCGCCGATGCTCACGAGCTGGCTGCTGCCACCGCCGGCGAACTCGGTTCGGAAGCTCTCGGCGAGCTTCTTGAACTTCTCGAGGTCGGTCCGGCCCATCGCGAAGAGCACGAGGAACAACGCCATCAACAGCGTCAGCATGTCGGCGTACGGGATGACCCACGCTTCGTGGTTCACGTGCTCTTCGTGTTCTTCGTGTTCTTCGTGCCGGCCGGCCTTCTTACCGTGACCCCCGCCGCCACCTCCACTCATGAGCTCGACTCCCTGATCGACTCCGCCTGCTTCGGCGAGAGGTAGCTCATCAGCGTCTCTTCGATGACCCGCGGGTTCTGCCCGCCCTGGATGGCGAGCACACCCTCCATGACCATCTCGCGGACCTGCGCCTCCTCGGCCGACATCCGCTTCATGCGGTTGGCGAGCGGCAGCATCAACCCGTTCGCCAGCCACACGCCGAGGAACGTGGCGACGAAGGCGGCGGCGATGCCCTTGCCCAACTTGTCGGGCTGGTCGAGCTTGCCGAGCGCCGCGATGAGGCCGACGACGGCGCCGATGATGCCGAACGTCGGCGCGAAGATGCCGTAGGTCATGCACCAGTCGGCCGACACCTTGTGCCGTGCCTTCATGGCCTTGATGTCGGTGCGCATCACCTGCGCGACGGCGTCGGCGTCACTGCCGTCGATGGCCAACTGCAACCCACGCCGCATGAACGGGTCCTCGAGGGTCGCCATCTCGGACTCGAGCGCGAGCAGCCCCTCGCCGCGGGCCTTGCGGGCGAACTCGACCAGCGTCGTGATCTTCTGGGGGGAGTCCTCGATGCCCTTGCCCATCAGCGCCCGGACGATGGCCTTGAACACGTTCGTGGTCGCCGAGAACTCGAAGCTGGCCATGGTGGCACCCGTGGCCCCGAGCACCACGATGAAGATCGCGGGGAAGTTCGTGAAGAGGACGGCCGGGTTGACGCCCTTCAGCTGGGTGCCGACGAGCGTCGCGACCGTGGCGAACAGCAATCCGATCAGACCTGCGGGCATGATCAGCCCTCCTCGTCGCGAGTCACGGCAGGGAGCGGCTCCACGCCGGCAGCCAACATGATCGGGTCCACCGAGACCCGCCCCTCGGCGACCAGTGTCGCGGCGAGAGCGATCGCATTGGCCCGGTGGACGGTGATGCGCTCGACGATCTCCTCAGGGGTCTCGAGGACGACGTACTCCTTGCCGTTCTCGAGGTGGACCACCGTGTCATGGGCGCGGTCGAGGCGCTCGATGAGGTCGGGGTTGAGATAGAGGGAGTCCGAAGACCGGAGCCTGGTGAGGCGGATCATGGCGCTGACTGTGTGGGTCGGCAGCGATCGCGCCACCAGGACGGTGCCTCGCTGCGCAGACGCCCCAACTCCGGACAGTTGACCATGTGGAACCGGCCGAGGATCTGTCACACCAACTGTGGACGATGCGCGAGCTCCTGGAGCAGCTCGTCTACAAGCTCGAGGTGCAAGGGCTCCTCCTGGCGCAGAACCGCGCCCGGTGGCTGCCCTACATCACCGCCGAGATCGAGGCGATCATCGAGGCCGTCGGGTCGGTCGAGCACGACCGCACAGCGGCATCCATGCGACTCGCCCGCTCGATCGGGATCAGCCCCACGATGAGCCTCGCCGACATGGTCGAACACGTGACCGAGCCCTGGTCGTCGCTGCTGTCGCAGCATCGGCTGCACCTGTTGTCCCTCCAGGCCGAGATCGAGGAGATCGCCCGCACCAACCACGAGATGGCCAAGCGCAGCCTGATGCGATCGCGCGAGATCATCGCCTCCCTGGGCGAGCAGACCGTCGACGTGTACGACCCGCGAGGCCTCGCCACACCGCTCGCCGTGGCCGCTCTGCGGCTGGACCGGTCGGTCTGACATGCCGAACATCTCGTCACTGAACAGCGCGTACTCGGGGTTGGCCGCCCAGCGGCGCGTGCTCGACGTGACCGCACACAACATCGCGAACGCCAACACGAAGGGGTACCACGTCCAGCGAGTGGACCTCGTCTCGGCAGGTCAGTCCGCGACCAGCGGCCTGTTCGCCGGCGCCTCGAAGACCAACGGCGTCAACTCCGACGCCCTCAGCCGCTCGTACGACGAGCTGCTCGCGGCACGGGCATCCCGCGAGGAGGCATCGCTGTCATCGGCGACCACGTCGAGCTCGACGATGGCCGCGATCGAACAGATCTTCCCCGAGCCCGGCGACACCGGCATCGCTCACCAGCTCGACCAGTTCTGGTCATCGTGGAGCGGGGTCGCCACCTCACCGGGCAGCACCGCTGCGCGAACCGAGCTCCTGTCGAAGGCCGGCGCCCTCACCTCGTCGCTCAACCGTGCGGCTGCCGACCTGCAGGGCGTGCACGACGCCGCGGCAGCCCGCACGTCCTCGTTGGCGATCGACGTCAACACCTTGGCCAAGCAGCTCGCCGACGTGAACAAGGCGATCACGACCAGCCTCGGGTCCAACCCCGACCTGCTCGACCACCGCGACGTGCTGCTCAACTCGCTCGCCAAGCTCACCGGTGCGACCACACGCCCGGCAGCGGACGGCCTCGTCGACGTCTACGTCGGCAACCGGGCACTCGTCGTCGGCGAGTACACCGAGCAGATGGACGGCTCGTCGGGCACGCTCACGTGGACCAACGGGAATCAACCGGTCGACGCACCGTCGGGCGTGGCCGCAGCACTGGCTGCCACCATGACCGACGTGGTGCCCCGGTACCGGGCAGCGCTCGACACCGTTGCGGCCTCGCTCGTGGCGGGTGTGAACGCGCTCCACAGCGCCGGCTACGACACGAGCTCGACCACCGGGCGCACCTTCTTCGACCCCACCAGGACGACGGCAGCGACGATCGCTCTCTCGGTCGACGTGGCAGGCGCACCGGGCAACATCGCTGCTGGCGCACCCGTGCTGCCCGGGCCGACCGCACCCGGCGTCCTCGACGGCGAGCAGGCCCGGGCCATCGCCCGGCTGGCCGACTCGGTCACGGGGCCGAACACCGCCTACCGGACGCTGATCAGCGGCCTCGCCACCGAGACGAACGCCGCCACGAGCCGCGCCGCGCTGCAGGAGCAGGTCGCCGCCGGGGCCACCCGCGACGCCGAGTCGGTCGGATCGGTGAACCTCGACGAGGAGATGGCCAACCTGGTCAGCGCGCAGCGCGCCTACGAGGCCAACGCCAGAGTGATCAAGGCCGTCGACGAGATGCTGAGCATCCTCATGCAGAGCTTCCGCTGATGAGCACCCACCACCGACCCGGTGACCACGAGACCCAGGGAGCTGCACCATGCGCGTGACCAACTCGATGATGCTGCGCTCGACGCTGCGCGACCTCAACACCAGCCTCGGTCGCCTGCAGGAGAGCCAGCAGCGCACCACGACCGGCAGGGCCAACCTCCGGATGTCGGACAACCCGACGGCAACCACCGTGGCCATGAGCACCCGGCAGGATCTGCGTCGCAACGAGCAGATGGGCAGGGAGCTCGACGACGCCAGGTCGTTGCTCGACGCAGCCGACTCGGCGCTGACCAACGGGCTCACGACGCTCAGCCGTGCCAGGGAGGTGGCCATCGCTGCCGCCAACACCGGCGGCGCGAGCCAAGGTGCCTCGCGCGAGGCGTACGCGGCCCAGATTCGGGCGATGCGCTCGGAGCTGATGTCGCTCGCCAACACCAAGGTCGGTGACCGTTCGGTCTTCGCCGGCAACGCAGCGGGGAACGCGTACGACGCGACCGGCACCTACACCGGCGACAACGGGTCGGTCGTCCGCGACCTCGCACCCTCGCTGTCGATGACGGTGAACGTGACGGGCTCGGCCGCCTTCGGTGTCGGCGGCAGTGGCGCCGGCAACGTGTTCGAAGTCCTCGATCGTCTGGCCACGGCCATCCAGATCGGCGACCCGTCGGCGATGGCCGCCGAGCAGGCGAACCTCGTCTCAGCGGCCGACACGATGAGCTCGGCCACGGCCATCATCGGTGTGCAGGGTGAGCGGGTCCTGGAGATCGCGAGCCGGTCCGCCGACGACAAGCTCCGTCTCCAGACCCAGCTCTCCAACGTCGAGGACGTCGACATCGTGCAGGCGCTGATCGAGTCGAAGGAGCAGGAGACCCGCTATCAGGCGAGCCTGCAGGTGGCAGCGAAGATCATCCCGCCGTCACTGATGGACTTCCTGCGCTGAATCGTTGGTGCGTCCCGCCGATTGCGGGATGTCGAAGAGCGCCTTGTTCAGGGCTCCCACCGAGATCCAGGTCAGGAACGCGACGCCGAACGAGCGGAGCAGCGCCATGTCGACGCCCACCCCCGCCGTCGCAGCATCGATCAACGGCATGCCGGTGAAGATCGCGGACGTGCCGATCGCGAGCGTGAGGCGCCAGGGCCCGAGCGGACCGAGACCCTTCTTGGAGATGACCTCTGCGGTCTCGTCGACCTCGCTCATCACGCCTCCCACTCGGCTTCGGCCTCGACCTCGCGCTGGTCGCCGGTGCGCAGCACCACACGCACCGACAGGCGCTTGACGCCGTCGTCGTGCTTGAGCGACTCGATCAGTTGGTCGGCTGCCGCCACGGCGAGCTCGACCTGGCGCCGTGACGGCGCGCCGCTCGATGCAGGCCTGTTCGGGGCCGGGGCCGGGGCCGGAGCCGGCTCCGGGGGCGTCACCTGCTGGGCGGGCTCGATCGGTTCCGGCGTCTCGATCACGGTCGAGGGGGTGCGCAGCTCGCGACGGAAGGTGTGCGACTTCGCAGCCGCGGCCGCGGCCGCAGCCTTCGCGATCTCTCCGGGGCTCGGCGGGAACGACGGACGGGCGGGCGGCACGATCGCGACGACCTGCCGGACGGGCACCTCCTCGTGCCGAGCGACGGGCACCTCCTCGTGCCGGGCGACGGGCATCGTCGCGGCCGCTTCGTGCGCAGCGGCGGCCGCGGCGGCCGCGGCACGCTCGTCGGCCTCGCGG
>JBEGOE010000409.1:0-5432 GCA_041182165.1 Actinomycetota bacterium | reverse complement strand
ACCTCGTCGAGCAGCTCGATCGCCGCCGCACCGGCGTCCTGCGCGATCTTGCGACCCACGAGGTCGATCGCCTGGATGCCGTTGGTGCCCTCGTAGATGGGGGCGATGCGGGCGTCGCGGTACCGCTGTGCGATGCCGGTCTCCTCGATGAAGCCCATGCCGCCGTGCACCTGGACGGCGAGGGAGGCGAGGCGGACACCCTGATCGGTGGGCCACGACTTGGCGAGCGGGGTGAGGAGGTCGGCGCGGCGCTGGAACCGTGCGCGTGCGTCGGCGTCCGGGTGGCTGGTGGCGAGGTCGCCGGCGATCGCCGTCGCGTACGTCAGCAGCCGCATGGCGTCGCGGGTGCTCGCGATGTCGAGCAGCATGCGCTGGACGTCGGGGTGCTCGATGATCGGGGCCGAACCCTCGATGCCGGCGACGCGGCCCTGTCGCCGTTCGGTCGCGTAGGTGCGGGCTTGCTGATAGGCGGCCTCGCTGATGGAGACGCCCTGCACACCGACGGCGAGCCGGGCGGGGTTCATCATGCTGAACATCGCGTTCATGCCGCCGTGCAGCGGCCCGACCAGTTCGCCGACCGCGTCGACGAACTCGAGAACGCAGGTGGGGCTGGCGTGAATGCCGAGCTTGTGCTCGAGGCCACGGCAGTGGACGCCGTTGCGCTCGCCGAGCTGCCCGTCGTCGGCGATGTGGAACTTGGGGACGAGGAACAGCGAGATGCCCTTGGTGCCGACCGGCGCGTCCGGGGTGCGGGCGAGGACGAGGTGGATGATGTTGCCGGCGAGGTCGTGTTCGCCCCAGGTGATGTAGATCTTGGTGCCGTTGATCGACCACCGTCCGTCGTCCGTGGGCACGGCCGTCGCCCGGACGGCGCCGAGGTCGGACCCCGAGTCCGGCTCCGTCAGGGTCATCGTCCCGGTCCACGCACCGTCGATCAGGCGCGGGAGGACGATCTCGGTCTGACGGGCGTTGCCCCACCGCTCGAGCAGCTCGACCGCGCTCTGGGTGAGCATCGGGTTCAGCGACAGGGCGAGGTTGGCGGAGCCGAACATCTCGTGGACCGCCGTGGCGACTGCCTTCGGGAAACCGCCGCCGCCGTGCTCGACGGGGGCACCGATGCCCACCCAGCCGCCGTCGACGTACTGCTGGTAGGCGTCGGCCAGCTCCTGCGGCACGCTGACCGCACCGGTCGCCGCGTCGAGGCGTGCGCCCTCGCGGTCACCGATCACATCGGTGGGCGCGACGATCTCGCCGGCGAGCTTCCCGAAACCGTCGAGGACGTCGCGGACCGCACCGGCGCCGATGTCGGCGAACGGGGGCAGCTGCAGGACCTCATCGATGCCCGCCGTCTGCAGGGCGGTGACGATGTCGTCGATGGGTGCGTGGTACTGGTTCATGTCGTGCTCTCGGTTCGGCTCTGACGTTCGAGGTGGTGCTGACGGTCCATCGAGCGTGATGTTAGTTGGACGTCCAACCAACCGGAAGTATCACGATGAACAATCTCCTCGTCGAGACACCTATGGCGATCAGACCGGTGAAGGACTTCTAGAGTTGGTCTCCGTGGCACGCCGGCAACCGCTCCGCTTCGATCCGATCGACGAAGCGTCGAGGAACTGGCGCAAGGCCGGGTGGGCCGACGCGGCGCCGGGCATGGCGCTCGTCACCTCGGTGATGCGCACCCACCAGATCCTGCTCGGCAAGATCGATGCCGCCCTCGGGCCGATGGGGCTCACCTTCGCCCGCTTCGAGGTACTCATGCTCCTCGACTTCTCGCGCACGGGCCGACTGCCCCTCAGCAAGATCGGGCAGCGCCTCCAGGTGCACCCCGCCAGCGTCACGAACGCCATCGACCGGCTCGAGCTCGACGGCCTCGTCGAACGGATCCAGCACCCGACCGACGGACGCACGACCCTTGCCGCACTCACCGACGAGGGCCGCCGACACGTGCGCGAAGCGGCAGAAGCACTCAACACGACCGTCTTCACCCACGTCGGTCTGCCCGGCGACCAGATCGCGTCGGTCGTCGACTCGCTGACGGAACTGCGACGGAACTCCGACGACTTCGTCGAGCCCGCCTGAAACACGGCGGAACGCCGAGCGCGCGGTGCTCAACGGCTCCGGGTCCCAACCCGCCCGACGGGCGACGTCTTGTCAGTCGGGCCGGTCAGGCGGCCACGAAGCCCGTGAATGACGAGCGCAGGTAGTCGACGAACGTGGGTGACACGCCCTCGTCCTCGAGGACGGCGGCGGCCACCGGCGCATGCCGTGGCATGAAGGAGGGGTCTGCGGCGTAGCGGCGGGGGTAGTCGTGGTGCAGGATCGCCACCCGGCCGAGCGCAGCGATGTCGGCGCCACGGTCGAGCACCTCCCGCACGTCGGCCGGTTCGTGGATCTTGCCCGCCACGGCGATGCGAACGTCACCCCGTTCCACGCCGGTGAACACGTCGAGCAACGAGCGGCCTGCGAACGCTCCGTCCTTCGCCGCCCGGCGCACGTCCCACAGCGAGAGGTCGACCATGTCGACAGCGCCGGTCGCGATCAGCCGCTCGAACACCGTCACCATCTCGTCGGTCACGATGCCGAACCGGTCCGACGACAACCGCACCGCGATCGCAAAGCCATCGCCGCACGAGGTACGGATGCCGTCGACGATGTCGAACAGCAACCTGCTGCGGTTGTCGAGCGATCCGCCGTAATGATCGGTGCGACGGTTGATCTCCGATGACAGGAACTGGCACAGCAGGTAGCCGTGCGCACCGTGCAACTCGACCCCGTGGAAGCCGGCGCGCTGCGCCCGCTCGGCCGCTGCCACGAAGTCGGTGGCCACCTGCTCGACCTCTGCGGTCGTCAGCGCCCTGGCACCCGTGGCCGAATCGTCGCTGGGGCAGACGGGCTGCGCGCCGATCAGGTCGGCGGGTGACCGCATGCCCGCATGATGCAGCTGCACGTACGACACGGTGCCTGTCGCGTTCAGCTCGGCGGCCAGCCGACTCAGGCCGGGCACGTGCTCGTCCCCGAAGGCGCCGAGCTGCCCGCCGAAGCCCTGACCGACCGCCTGCACGTGCGCCGCGCACGTCATCGTGAGGCCGAACCCACCCTGCGCCCGCATGGCGAGCCATCGGTACTCGTCGTCCGACAGCACGCCGTCGTCGTGGCTCTGCCGGTTGGTGAGCGGGGCCAGCATGAACCGGTTCGGCATCGCGGGGCCGTGCAGGAACGTCAGGGGATCGAGCGCTGTGGTCACCGGAGCACTGTGCCAGAACCGGCCCGGCCGCCAAGTGCCCGGATCGGTCCGTCAGCGTCGCAGTGGTTGCGGTGGTTGCGGTGGTTGCGGTGATTGCGGTGATTGCGGTGGTTGCGGTGGGCGGCCCTGACGGTGACCTGTTCCGAGCAGCAGCGAGAGGGAAGGCGCTCGCGGCGCCGGACCTGCTGCGTGTCGAGGTGCAGTCCGCCATCCGCCGTCACCTCGTCTCCGGGACCCTGAGCGCGCAGCAGGCGAACGACGCCGTGGACGACCTGCTCGCCCTCCTGATCGTGCTGTACCCGGCGATGCCCCTGCTGCGTCGTTGCTGGGAGCTCCGCACGAACGTCACGACCTACGACGCTTGTTTCGTCGCGTTGGCAGCGGCGCTCGACGTGGTGCTCCTGACGGCAGATGCCAAGCTGTCCGACGCGACCGGAACCCGTTGCTCGTTCCAGCTGATCCGACCGCCGGTGCAGTGGTGCCAACGTGGGCTCAGGCTCAGACTCCTGCGACGAAGGCGACGACGCTCGACTGATCGGCTGACGGCTCGAAGGTCGTCCGATTTGCGTGCAGCACGCACATGGCGATCGTGGACGACCAGGCAAGAGCCGGCGCTGTGTCGCTTCGCGCTGTGTCCTTCACGTCTGCACCGGTTCCTCGCCGCGGGCGATGCGCTCGCCGAACTCGCGGAGCCGGGTGATCGCGTCGTCGGGACTCGCCGGTCGGGTGTCGGCCAGCGAGTGCTTGATCCGTTCGTAGGTCTCGGCCTCGAGACCGCATCGCTTGCAGTCCTCGAGATGCGCGGCCAGCCGGCCCGAGCGTCGCCCGTCGAGCTCGTGATCGAGGTAGTGCTGCAACCAGGTGCCCACCTCCTCGCACGTCATCGGCCGCCGACCGGTAGGCCGGAAACGGTCTCTCCACGACATCTTCATCAGTGGCTCCTCGGGGCCAGACCGGCCCGATCGAGACGATCACGAATACGACCACGCGCCCGGTGCAACCGGCTCATCACGGTTCCCGCCGGCACCCCGAGGACCTCGGCCGTCTCGGCGTAGGACAGGCCAGCGACATCGACGAGTTCGACGACCCGACGGAACGGTTCGTCGAGCTCGGCGAGCGCCCGCTCGATCTCGGCGTCGAACCCCGCATCGATCGATGCGTCGGCGACGTCGGCGGATGCGATGTCGTGCAGCTCACGTGACGTGCCGTCCGGATCGCGGAGCAACTCCGGCCGACGCCGACGATTGCGGTTGATATGGGTGTTGCGCAGGATCGTCAGCAGCCAGGCCCGCGGATGCTGTCCGTCGAAGCGATCGATCGCACGGAACGCCCGGATCAGCGTGTCCTGCACCAGATCCTCGGCATCGGCGTCGTTGCGGGTGAGCGAGCGGGCGACGCGCAACATCACCTCGATCTCGGGCAACACGTGCTGTTCGAACAGCGCCTGGCTCGATGCGGAGGTGGGCACGCGACCGGGAACCCGGCGGCCGGCGCGGTTCATTCCCCGGGAAGCAATCGCTCGTCGATCGGGTTTCCACCACCGTGATGCGCCTCGACCATCTTCGCTACCGCCGCTACCTCGACGCGTTCGTCGACGGCGAGCTCGACAGCGACTTGCATGGACACGTCGCCGATCACGTCGCTGAGTGTCCGATGTGTGGCATTGACGCCGAGCTGACCGTGCATGTGAAGCACAGCCTCGCACGCCACCGGGGCCTCACGGAGCGTGCCGCCGCACGGATGCGGCTGCGGGTCCGCCGTCATCCCTGCTGACCGGAATCGGCTGATCTCGTGGCTGCGCACCCAGCGCGTCAAGCCTTGTCATGCCGGTCAGCCATCCGACCCGGTCTCGGCGGGCACGACGACCGAGTCGGGCCGGACCGCAGCCCACGCGAACCAGAACGTGTCGAGGTGCGCCACCTGCTCGAGCTGCGCGCCGGCGAGCGGTCCCTCCGCAGCGCGACCGAACACGTTCCAGGTCGACCCGGTCTCGGCATCGACGAACGCCTCTCCGTCGGCCGTGAACGTCAACGCCCGGCCGTCGACCGCAGGGACGAACACACCGGTCGCGCCCACGTCGTCGCCGTCGACGATGTCGCCCTCGTCGAGCGCAGAGGACGTGCCGGGCTGCCACCACACAGTCAGGGTCGTGCCGTCCACCTCGACCGGCACCACACGCGTGTCGCGC
>JBEGOE010000408.1:0-5128 GCA_041182165.1 Actinomycetota bacterium | reverse complement strand
GTCGTCGAGCGTGGCGACAGCGCCCATCGCCGGCTTTGGCCCCACGGCGATGCGGTACGCGCCCGGTGCCCAACGAAGCGCACGCGCTGCCGCCAGCGCCTGCGGTGGCCCGATGACCCAGTCGACCCGCGCCCCGCGCACGGCACGGCCGAGACCACGCAACCCGAGCCCACGGTCGGCCACGACCGTGACGCCGCCGGCCCGCCACACGGCATACACCGCGGCGACGAGGTCGACGCTCGGCGGCACCAGCATCGCCACCCGCTCGCCCGGTTGCAGGCCGAGCTCGCCGAGGCCGCGGGCAATGCCCATGACCCGCCGGTGCAGTTCGTGGAACGACGTGCGCTCGCCGGTGGCACCGTCGACGAACGCCGTCGCCTCGTCGTGCGCACGTTCGTCGAGCGCCGCCCACGTCGGCACCCACGACACCGGCGCAGAGGCGACCACCGGAACGTCGTGCAGTGACGACAGCCACGCGTCGGCCACACCGGCAACGTCGGCCTCGACCGGTGCGAGGTGGCCGATGCCGTCGAAGCGGTGCTGCTGCGCGTGCGGCATGCGCATCGCGAGGTCGAGCGCGAATGAGTCGTCGAACACCGGGTCGGCGGCGCCCCACACCAGCAGCACCGGCGCCGTGACGGATGCGAGCCGGGTGGCCACCTCGGCGATCGCCACAGCTGATGGGTGCGCGTCGTCGAACGGCACGTCGGCCACGAAGGCCGCCACGGCGGCCCGGTCGGCGGCCCGCCGGTACGGCGCCCGGAACGCGGCGCGTGCCTCCACCGGCACGCGCGACCACGACAGCCGCAGCGTGCCGTCGACGAACGTGCGCGTGCGCCGGCACGCCAGGTCGGTGATCGGCCCGGCAGCGGCGAGGCGGATGAGCGACGGCGCGCGTCGTCCGGCCGGTACGGCGATTCCTGTGTTGCACAGCACCATCCCGGCCAACCGATCGGGGTGGTCGACCGCCCAGCCCATGCACACGGCGCCGCCCCAGTCGTGCCCCATCAGCGTGACCGGGCCATCGATGCCGAGGGCGGTGATGACGTCGTCGAGGTCACGCACGCGCTCGGCGTACCCACGCGCCGCGATGCGGTCGGAGAAGCCCATGCCCAACTGGTCGACCGCGACGATGCGGTAGCGGTCACCCACCTGCTCGATCACCTCGTGCCACAGGTACGACCACGTCGGGTTCCCGTGCACACACACGATGGTTCCGATCGGGTTCACCGGCGAGCGTTCGAGCACGTGCCAGCGATGCGTCGAACCGTCGTGCGAGGCGACGTCGAACGTGCGCGACCAAGCCGGGTCGACGCGCCAAGCGTGCCAGTCGGCCGCAGTGGGCAGCGTGGGTGCGGTCACCCGCAGGCCCTCACCAGACGATTTCGGTGAAGCTGGTGTTGAGCCCCGACCCGATGCCCATGCACAGCACGCGCTCGCCGACGCTGAGGTCGGGTGCGACCCCGGCGAGCGTGATCGGGATGGCGGCCGGTCCGACGTTGCCGAACTTCGGGTACGTCAACGGCACCTTGGCCGGATCGATGCCGAGGCGCTCGGTGATGAGCCGGGTGTGCACCGAGCTGACCTGGTGGACGATGTAGCGGTCCATGCCGTTCACCCAGTCGAAGTCGGCCTCGGCGTCCTTCCACGCTGCGTGCGCGAGGTCGAGCCCGGCCTCGAGCAGGCGCTTGGTGTCGGTGGTCATCTTGTCGAGGTCGCCGATGCACAGCGTGTGGTGCTCGGTGCCGGCGCGAGCCACGCCGCCGAGCACGCGATGCGCATCGGGGTGCTGCTCGAGATTGCCGAGCACCATGGCCGCCGCGCCCGAGCCGAGCGTCAGCGAAGCGAACTCGTCGAACACGTCGGTGACCGACGCGTGCTCGCTCTGCAGTCGTTCGATGGTCTTCAGCTGCGTGTAGCGGCTGCCCTCGCCGTCGACGATGAGCGCGTACTTGATGAAGCCGGCGTCGATGGCGGTGGCCGCCAGGTGGATCGCGTTCACGAAGCCGAGGCACGCATTGGCGATGTCGAAGTTCGTGCACGATGGCGGCAGGCCGAGCTGGTGGTGGACCGAGCAGGCCACCGACGGCTCGAGGTGGTGCTTGCACACCGAGGTCGAGATGAGCATGCCGATCTCGGACGGGTCGACGCCCGAGGCCTCGATGGCCCGCTGGCCGGCCATCGCCGCGGCCTGGTCGAAGGTCACGCCATCCGGCCACCAGCGGCGCTCCTTGATGCCGGCCAGCTCGGCCAGCAGGCCGGGGCGCAGGCCCCAGCGCTCGTACGTCGGGGCGAGCTGCTCGTCGATCCAGTCCGACGTGATCACCTCGGGCGCCTCGACGGCCTCCACGCTGATCACACCGGCATTGCGGTGCGCGTATGTCGAGTTGCCGCTCACGTTCCTCTGCTTCTGTTCGACCGTTGGACAACGATACCCGTGCTTCGTGGTCCCTGAGCCGGATGGCGTCCCGTACCCTCGATCCGATGAACGGCCCGCTGATGACCAGTGCCAGCACGTCCCGACCCGTCGCGCTCGTCCGCGAGCCGAGCCCGCGCCTGGCCGACGGGCTGGTCACCCACATCGAGCGCTCGCCGATCGACGTCGATCTGGCGCTGCGCCAGTGGGAGGCGTACGTCCAGGTGCTCCGCGAGCACGACTGGCACGTGGTGCCGGTGCCGCCCGCACCCGAGTGCGCCGACTCGGTGTTCGTCGAGGACGCGGTCCTGATGTACCGCAACGTCGCGATCATCACCCGGCCAGGTGCCCTCGAGCGTCGTGGCGAAACCCCGGCGGTCGAGTCTGTGGTCGAGGCGCTCGGCTGCTCGATCAACCGCATCCACGAGCCCGGCACGCTCGACGGCGGTGACGTGCTGAAGGTCGGCGAGGTCCTCTACGTGGGCCGGGGCGGCCGTACCAATGGGGAGGGCATCCGTCAGTTGCGGGCGATCGTCGAACCGCTCGGCGCGACCGTCGTGGCGGTCCCACTCACGAAGGTGTTGCACCTCAAGTCGGCGGTCACCGCGCTGCCCGACGGCACGATCATCGGGTACCTGCCGGTCATCGACGACGTGTCGATGTTCCCGCGCTTCGTGTCGATGCCCGAGGAGGCCGGCGCTCATGTGGTGCACCTCGGCGGCGACCGTCTGCTGATGGCCGCCGACTGCCCCCGGTCGGCGGCGCTGCTCACCGATCTGGGCTACCGGCCGGTGGAGGTCGACATCAGCGAGTTCGTCAAGCTCGAGGGCTGTGTCACCTGCCTGTCGGTGCGCCTTCGCCACGTGGTGGCTCCAGCGCACCGACAGATCCGGTGATCAGACTGCGGTTGCTTCCGCGACCGCGCCTTCGCCCGCGTCTTCACGCGACTTCATCATCGCGATCGACAGCACCATGAGGCCGAACAGCGGCTTGGCCAGCACGTCGGCGATCGAGTATCCGACCTGTCGAACGACCTCGGCCGTGGCCGTGTTGTCGATCAGTGACGGCGCCATGTACGCCAGCGGGTAGACGCCCCACGTGGCGATGAGGATGTAGCGCATCCCGTCGACCATCTTGCGGACACCGGCCGACTGACGGTCGAGCGACTTGCCCAGCTCCACGAACAGCACGTAGAGGATGTAGATGAACGGCAGTGTCGACAGGATGCCGAACAGGGTGCGGGTGCCCGAGTCCGGGTCGGCCATCTCGCCGGGGTACCCGAGCACGATCATCGCAACGGCAGCGATGCCGAGCCGGATGATGAGGCTGCGCGTGGTGTTCTTGCTGAGCTTGAGCACGAGCACCAGCTCGGCCAGCAGCAACGGCACGGTGAGCAGCCAGTCGACGTAGCGGTAGCCCTCGTTGAACGGCACGCCGTCGGCCACGTACTTGCCGTCGGTGAAGGTGAATGCGTCCTTCCACGACCCGAAGATCCGCATGTAGTGGTACAGGGCGATCGCCACGACCAGCGTGGTGACGGTGACCGCAAGGCGGTGCGACAGGTGCACGCGCTCTCGCGAGAGGAGGAAGTAGAGGAGTGATGCGCCCATCGCGGCGATCACGAACGAGAAGGCGTTGTAGACGAGGTCGTACTGACCCGACGACAACACGAGTGAATCGGACATGGCCAACTCCTAGCTGTGCACGATCGCCGAGGTGGCGACGGCCCCGAACGTACGCCTGGGTGCTGCTGGATGCCTCACCGAGGCACAGGAAAAGCAGCTCGGGAAATGGGAGGTTTCTGCAGCTCAGGGCAGCGGCACGTCGACGAGCATCGGTTCGGCGGGGAAGCGGCCCACGCCACCGTCCTTCACGAGCATGTCGGTCATGGTCCGGTCGGCGTGCCGCGACCGCCACACCAGCATCTCCTGCGCGTAGCGCAGCACGACCGCCGGGTCGGCGATCTCGGTGCGCATCGTGGGGTCGGCCACCAGATCGAAGCACCGCCACGACCCATCCCCGAACTGCACGTAGGCACCCTCGCGATCGCGCAGGACCGTGAGGTGCTGCTCCTCGAGCCGCCGATCCCACGGCCACTCGTGCGGCTGGCCGCCGATGAAGGCGTCGCGCCAGTCGAACTCCCAGTGCGCGGCGGTGCGCCACCACGGCGGGGTCTCGCCACGCAGGAACGGCGTGAGCGGCAGGCCGTCGCACTGTGCCGGCACCGGCACGCCGATCGCCTCGCAGATGGTGGGGAGGATGTCGATGTTCTCGGTGAACTCGTCGACCACGGTGCCGTGCGCGTCGGGGTGGCCGGGGTGTCGGACGATCCCGAGGATGTGGTAGCTCTGCGTCCAGTAGCCGACCTTCTGCAGCAGGCCGTGATCGCCGAGCTGCTCGCCGTGGTCGGCGGTCACGATGATCAGCGTGTCGTCCCACATGCCGAGTTCGCGCAGCGTGTCCCACAGTCGCCCGAGCTGGTGGTCGACCTCGCTGATCATGCCGAAGTACTGCGCCTTGATGCGCCGCATCGCCGCCTCGTCGGTGGGCGCAGCGGCGTGCGGGTGGCGCAGGGCCACCTCGTGGAGCGGGTGGCGCGCCGCTGCCGCCTCGATCGGCATGGTGACGTCGGCGGGGTCGTACATGGTGCTGTACTCGCCGGCTGCGGCGTACGGCGGGTGGGGCCGCAGGAACGACAGGTGCGCCATCCAG
>JBEGOE010000407.1:0-7527 GCA_041182165.1 Actinomycetota bacterium | reverse complement strand
GTGCTGGTGCGGGGCCCGATGCTGCTGCGCTGCTACCGCGACGGGAGCACGCCGGTCGACGACGGAGGCTGGCTGCACACCGACGACGTCGGCCGCATCGTCGACGGCCGACTGCAGGTCGACGGCCGCCGGGGCGATCTCATCGTCACCGGCGGCGAGAACGTCTGGCCCGATGCCGTCGAGCGAGTGCTCCAGGCCCACCCGTCCGTCGCCGCGGTCGCCGTGGCCGGCGTGACCGACGCGGAGTGGGGCCAGCGGGTCGTTGCGTGGGTGGTGCCCGTTACCGGGGCACGGCTGGCACTGGCCGACCTGCGAGCGTTCGCGTCCGATTCGCTGCCGGCGTTCATGGCACCGAAAGAGCTCGTCGTGGTGCCGTCGATCCCCAGGACGGCGCTGGGCAAGGTGGCTCGAGGCGCGTTGTCACGTGCCCACTCAGCGTGAGCCACTAGGGTCCGGATCGTATGGACCAGCGACTGGGGGGAAAGGTCGCACTCGTCACGGGCGCGGCGTCAGGCATCGGCCGGGCCATCACCGAGCGGTTCGTTCGCGACGGTGCGACGGTCGTGGCCGGCGACATCGACGACGTGGCGCTCGCCAGACTCGTCGCCGACCTCGGTGAGCAGGTCGTCTCCGGGCACTGCGACGTCACCGACGAGTCGACGGTCGAGGCGCTGGTCGCGCTCGCCGAACCACTGGGTGGGCTCGACATCGCCGTGGCGAACGCCGGCCGCGGCGCCTACTCGCTCATCGTCGACCACCCGCTCGAGGAATGGCAGGCGATCATGGACCTCTGCCTCACGGGCGTCTTCCTCACCGTCAAGCACGCCGGGCGGGTCATCCACGACGGAGGGGCGATCGTGAACATCTCGTCGCTCAACGGGATCCAGCCGTCGGCAGGCATGGCCGCGTACTGCACTGCCAAGGCCGGCGTCGCAATGCTGACGCAGGTGGCGGCGATGGAGCTCGGCGAACGTGGCATCAGGGTCAACACGGTGGCGCCCGGGCTCGTCGAGACCAATGCGACGTCGGCCTTCTGGATGGTGCCCGGCGTGGTCGAGGAGTTCGTCGAGAACACGACGCTGGGCCGCTTCGCCCAACCGTCCGACATCGCCGACCTCGTTGCGTTCCTCGTCGGTCCTGAGTCGACGTTCATCTCGGGGAGCTTCCACTCGGTCGACGGTGGTGCGTCGACCAAGCGTTACCCCGATCTGCCGGGCGCCTTCCGACGCCTGGCCGGACCCTCCGGCGCATGACGACGGCGTCACACCGACTCCCCGGCGCGTACTGGCGGCTCGTCACCGCACACGGCATCTCGAACATCGGCGACGGCGTCTTCCTCGTTGCGCTGCCGTTGCTGGCCGTCCGCCTCACCGACGACCCCGTCGCGATCTCGCTGATCTCGGCGGCCGCCGTCGTGCCGTGGCTCATCCTCTCGCTGCCGGTGGGCGCCATGATCGACCGCTCCGACCGACGCCGGATCATGGTGTGGGCGAACATGGTGCGCGCCGCAGCGCTGGCCCTGCTGTGCGTGACCATCACGCTCGACGCCGCACAGATCTGGATGCTCTGGGTGGCCGCCCTGGTACTCGGCTGTGCCGAGGTGTTCTACGACAACTCGTCGCAGGCGCTGGTGCCCGACCTCGTGCGGGCGCCGCTGCTCGAGAAGGCGAACGGCCGGATGTACTCGGTCGAGTTCTCGACGAACGCCTTCATCGGCACGCCCCTCGGCAGCCTCCTGTTCGCTGTGGCTGTCGCGCTGCCATTCGGCATCGACGCCGTCAGCTTCGTGATCGCGACGCTGCTGATCCTCACGATCCGGGGCAACTTCCGTCATGTCGGCGTCACCCGGCACGAGACCGATTCGCTCTACGCCGAGATGCGTACCGGCGTGCGGTGGCTCTGGCGCAACCCGCTCCTCCGCACCATCGCGATCTCGCTCGGCCTGAGCAACCTGGCCTTCCAGATGCCGCAGGCGGTGTTCGTGCTGTTCGCACGCGACGAGCTCGGCGTCAGCGAGCGCGGGTACGGATTCCTGTTCGCGATCATGGGGGTCGGCGCGGTGATCGGCGGCCTGCTCGGCGATCGGATCGTGGCGCTGCTCGGGCAGTCGGCGGCCATCTACTGGGCCCTTGCCACCTGGATCGCCACCCTCCTCGCCGTCGGCCTCTACCCCGTCACCTGGTGGGTCACCGTGGCAGTCGCGATCGAGTCGATGGCCGCTGCGGTGTGGAACGTGGTCACGGTGTCGCTGCGCCAACAGGTGGTGCCAAGCCACCTGTTCGGTCGCATCAACAGCGTCTACCGGTGGTTCGGCTGGGGCACCTTGCCGCTCGGTTCGGTGCTGGGCGGCCTGGTGGCGCACGCCTTCGGCCTGCGGGCCACCTACTTCGCCGGTGCTGCCGTGATGGTGGTCGCGCTGCTGGTCGCGATGCGCCACGTGAACACCGCGTCGATCGTGCGTGCCCTCGTGGCCAACCGGGTCAGCGACGGCACCGATGCCACACCCGTGGCGGCCCGGGCCGCCGAGGACGACCTGTTCGAACCCTGGTGACCGGTTGCGTCAGCCGCCGCTGCGAACGCCCGCGCCACCGTCGATGACGTAGGTCTCGCCGGTGATCCAGCTCGCCGCGTCGGAGGCGAGGAACGTCACGAGGTTGGCGATGTCCTGCGGCTCACCGAGCCGCTTCAGCGGCATCTGCGCCGCCAGTCGGTCACCGAAGTTGTCGACGAGGAACGCCGCGAAGTCGGTCTGCACCAGACCGGGAGCGACACCCACCACGCGCGTCGGGCCGAGCTCGGAAGCGAGCTGGCGGGTGAGATGGATGAGCGCCGCCTTGGTGAGGTTGTAGACGCCCAGGCCGCCCTCGGCACGGAGACCGCCGACCGACGCGATGTTGACCATGACGCCGGGCTTGTCCTTCATCGCCGCCTCCCATGCCGCCTGGCACCAGAACAGCGGGCCGCGGAGGTTCACCTGGAACGTCTTGTCGAACCGACCTGGGTCGACGCCGAGTGTGGCTCCGAAGTAGGGGTTCGTCGCCGCGTTGTTCACCAGGATGTCGAGGCCACCGAAGCGCTCGATCGTGGCCGATACGCACGCCTCGGCGGCATCGAGATCGCCCGTGTTGGCGGCGTACACCTCGGTGTCGCCACCGATCTCGGCGGCAGCGGCCTGCAGGCCCTCGAGCTTGCGCGACACCAGCATCACCTTCGCCCCGCTGGATGCGAGCGTCGCCGCGATGGCCTTGCCGATGCCCTTCGAGGCGCCCGTAACGAGCGCGACCTTGCCGTCGAGTGAGATCTCCATGGCGGCCGACCCTACTCGGGCACGGCCCGGCTCATTCGGCCTCGGCAGCACCGATCTCGTCGAGCTCGGCACCGACCTCGACGCGGTCGACCATGACCCGCTGGATCCGGCGGCCGTCCATCTCGGTGACGGTGAAGCGCCACCCTTCGGCCTCGATGCGCTCGCCCACCACAGGCACGTGCTCGAGGGTGTTGAAGACGAGGCCGCCGACCGTGTCCCAGTCGTCGTCGGGCAGTTCGACGTGGAGCAGGTCGTCGATGTCGCCGATGGCCACGCGGCCGCTGACCAGGTACTGATCGTCGCCGAGCTCCTGGATCTCGACGTCCTCGACGTCGTACTCGTCGTTGATGTCGCCGACGAGCTCCTCGAGGCAGTCCTCGAGCGTGATCAGCCCTGCGATGGCGCCGTACTCGTCGGCCACGATCGCCAGGTGGAACTTCTCGGCCTGCATCTCGCGCATCAGCCGGTTCAGCGGCTTGTTCTCGGGGATGAAGCGCACCGGACGGACGAGCTCGACGACCGGTCGGGCGCCGCCGCCCTCGCGCTCGGTGCGCATGAGGTCCTTGGTGTAGGCGAGGCCGACCACATCGTCGTCGTCCTCCTCGGGGCCGAGCACCGGCAGCCGTGAGAACCCGTGCTCGATCGCAACGTCGAGCGCCTGCGTGACTGTTGCGAGATGCTCGACCGTCACCATGTCGGGACGCGGTCGCATCACCTCGCGGGCGACGGTGTCACCGAACTCGATGATGCTCTCGATGAGCTCGCGCTCCTCGTGCTCGACGACGCCGTCTTCGGCGGCCGCCTCGACGATGCCGAGCAGCTCCTGCTCGTTGACGAACGGGCCCTTCTCGAGGCCCTTGCCCTTCACGATGACGTTCGTGAGCCCGATGAGGCCACGCGAGATCCATCGCAGCAGCGGGAACTTCACGAGGGCGCTGACGGGGCGGGCCGTGAGCCTCGCCGCACGCTCGGGGTAGATGACCGCATAGGTCTTCGGCACCGCCTCGGCCAGCACGAAGAAGACGATGACGTTGAGCACGACGCCGATGACGACACCGAGGCCGCCGAACAGCTTGGCGGCCAGGATGCCGGTGAGGGTGGCCTGCACGGTCTGGCAGATGTTCACCGTGAGCAGCAACGGGTTCACCCAGCGCCCGGGCTCGCTGGTGAGCCACAGCACGGCGTGCCCCGACTTGGTGCCGGCCTCGGCCATGGTGGTGGCCCGATGGCGGCTGACGCGCGACAGGCCCATCTCGGCGATCGAGAGGAACGTGAGCACCACGAGCAGTACGAGGATGGCTGCGAGCATGCCGGTCTCGGCGGCGGTCAGGGCGATCATTCCTGCTCCTGCCGGAAGGCTGCGGGCGCCGGCCCGTCCCAGTGGTGGGCCTCGAGCAGCCGTCGTTCGATCGAACGCATCGCGGCGGCCTCGTCGTCGTTGGCGTGGTCGTGACCGAGCACGTGGAGGATGCCGTGCACGACCAGCAGCGCCAGCTCGTCGTCGAGGCTCCCTGCGTGCGTGGGGGCCTGTCGCAGGGCGACGGCCGGGCACAGCACCACGTCACCGAGCAGGAGCGGCATGTCGCCCGGGTCGAGCGGCGCCCGGTCGGGACCACGGCTCGCACCGCTCTCCATGACGGCGTGGGTGACGTCGTGGCCGTCGAGCGGGAAGGCCAGGACATCAGTCGGGCCGGTCTTGCCCATGTACTGCTCGTTCAGCTCGCTGATCTCGGTCTCGCCGACGAACAGCAGCGACAGCTCGGCGAGGCCGCGCACACCCTGGTCGCGCAGGACGCGGAGGGCGAGCTGCTGCCACCGTTCGAGTTCGAGCGGGACATCGTCCTGCTCGTCGGCACAGAAGACCTCGGGCTCACCATCACCGCCGACGTGGCCGGCGCGCGAGAGGTGAGGGCGTGAGGGATCAGCCACGATTGCCATCCTTGCTCGGCTGGCCCGGTCTCGCCGTGTTGCGCTCGTACGCGGCGACGATGTCGCCCACGATCCGATGGCGAACGACGTCGCCGGCGCCGAGATGCACGAACGAGAGCCCCTCGATGCCCTGCAGCACCCGCTCGAGCCCGAGCAGGCCGCTGCGACCATCGGGGACGTCGATCTGGGTGGTGTCGCCCGTGACGACGACCTTCGACCCGAAGCCGATGCGGGTGAGGAACATCTTCATCTGCTCCGGGGTCGAGTTCTGCGCCTCATCGAGGATGATGAAGCTGTTGTTCAGGGTGCGGCCACGCATGAACGCAAGTGGAGCGACCTCGACCGCTTGCCGCTCGAGCAGCTTCTGGGCGCCCTCGGGCTCGACCATGTCGTACAGCGCGTCGTAGAGCGGGCGCAGGTAGGGGTCGATCTTGGCCATCAGGTCGCCGGGAAGGAACCCGAGACGCTCGCCCGCCTCGACGGCGGGGCGGGTGAGGATGATGCGCTGCACCTGCTTGGTCTGCAGCGCCTGCACCGCCATCGCCACCGCGAGCCAGCTCTTGCCGGTACCCGCGGGCCCGAGGCCGAACGTGATGACGTTGGTGCGGATCGTGTCGATGTATCGCTTCTGACCAGCGGTCTTCGGCCGGATGGCGCGGCCCTTGGTGCCACGCATGATGTCGTCGGTGAGGACGGCGCTCGGGCGCTCGTCGTGGCGAACCATGTCGATCGCCCGGCCGAGCACGACCTCGTCGAGGTGCTGGCCACGTTGGAGCAGGAGCACCAGCTCCTCCACCAGTCGGCCGGCGTCCTCGGCCTGCACACCCTCGAGATGGACCTCGTTGCCGCGGACCACGATGTCGGTCGAGGGGAAGGCCCGCTCGATCTGGCGGAGGTAGACGTCTCGGGGCCCGCACAATGCCGGCATGACGTGTGGGCCTGGGACCACGACCGTGTACGCGGATGTGATGGAGCTCATGCGCAGGCGGCGGATGGCCGTGTGGTGGGACTCATCTGCGGCCCAGGGTAGCGACTCATGGGCGTGTGGTCACGCGTCGACAGCAATTCGCGCACTGAGTGGAGAGACAATCACCCGTTGTGCTTTTTCACGCAGACGCGTAGGCTGTCGCGCGCAGAGTGTTCGGTGGACGGTGATCACGGCAGATCACCACGACGGCCGACGAACGGGGCGGGCTCATGAGGAAATCGGGCGAGATGATCGGGATCTACGTCGCCATCGGCGCCACCCTGTCGCTGCTCGCCACGTTCTCACTGGGGTTCGGTGACGTGCTCGCCACCCTCGCAGTGCTCCAGGTGATCCCCACCCTGTTCTTCGCATCGCGATCCCGACGCCTCCCCAGCGGCATGCTGCACTCCGTCGGTTTGTCGATGGCCTGCTTCGCCGTTGCTTATCTCGACCGACAGTGGTTCACCTACCAGGGCATCGGACTGGTGACGACCAACATGCTCATCCTCTCCGGGTTCGTCTCCGCCGCCACCGGACTCTGGCTCCTGCTCCGCACCCGTCGCAGCACGGACGCACGAGCCGTCCTCGGCGACTCGATCATCATCGGCCTCGGCACCTGGCTGGTCGGTTGGGTGACGTTCGTCCAGCCGGCCATCGAGCAAGGAGCGGCGCCGATCGTCGTCGCGGTCCTCGGGGGTCTCATCTTCGCCACCTCGTCGGTGGTGCTGTTCCTGATGGCGGTGGTGCTCCTCGGCGAACGCCGGGCGAACCCTGGATCATGGCTGCTCGCGCTCGGCGTGGTCACCAGCGTTGCCAGCACCATCGTCCGTTCGCTCGAGATCGCCGGCTACATCGACGACAGCCTGCGTGCAGCGAGCACGGCGCTGCTCACACTCGCCCTGATCGCCGTCGCCGGCTCGGTGCTCGTCGTCACGGTCGTCAAGCCCAGCATCCGCCCCGTCAGCGCCATCCACCGGGTGCCCAGCGCAACCCGCCAGCTGGCGCAGTTGGTGCTCACCATCGCCTCGCTCGTGTTCCCCGTCGTCGTGCTCGCTGCGTCCGGCCCGAACGACCTCCGCGACCGCGTCGTCCGCTCGCTCTCCGCCCTCGTGCTCACCGGCGCCGTGATCGTCCGGGTCCTCGAGTCGGCGCGGACCAACAGCAGCGCACATGCCGAACTGCTGAGGCGGGCGCAGACCGATCCGCTGACGGACCTACCCAATCGCATGGTGCTGCTCGAACGCATCTCCTCGTACCTGCACGAGGCCTGGCGGCCCGACCGTCAGCCGACGCTGTACTTCGTCGACCTCGATCGGTTCAAGAA
>JBEGOE010000406.1:0-4221 GCA_041182165.1 Actinomycetota bacterium | reverse complement strand
GTGCCAGCATCGCCGTCATCGCCGTCGGTCGGCTCGTCGGCCGACGTGTGTGTCGCTGGGACGTCAGCCGAGCCGGTGGTCGTGTCGCCGGGCTCGCGCTCGTCGCCCCGCGCCGGCATGTCGCCCGGGGCGGGCAGTGTCGTGTCGTCCATGGACGGAGTCCCTTCTGCGGTGCGCCCCGGAGCCGGGGGCACGGCGACGGGTGAGCAGGCGCGATACCGCTGCCGCTCGCTCGTCGTTCGATTGATGGTGGTGTGCCCGGCCGTCGGCTCGCACGAGCGAGGCCTGGCTGGGACGGGATGCAGATCCCGATTCGAGGGTCACGATGTTGACCGTTTCGTCAGCAAGTACGAGTTCTCAGTGAGTCTACCTGGACTTCATCTCGGGGACGGCCATGCGTCACGTCATCGGTAACGCCGCATGTGGATGTTCTGCACCAGCCCGATGAGGACCATGAAGGTGACGAGACTCGATCCGCCGTACGAGATGAACGGCATCGGCAGGCCGGTGACCGGCATGATGCCGAGCGTCATCGCGACGTTCTGGAACACCTGCCACAGGATCATGGTGAACACGCCTGCACAGATGTAGGTGCCGAGGAGGTCCTTCGAGAGGTGCGCGATCCGCCAGATGCGCAGCAGGATCAGCGCGAACAGGCCGATCACCACGGCACAACCGACCAGGCCGAACTGCTCGCCCACCGCCGAGAAGGGGAAGTCTGCCCACTGCACGGGGATGTCGTTGCGGGCGTTGGTGAGCGACCCCTCGAGCCACCCCTTGCCGGTGATGCCACCGATCGCGATGGCCCGCATGGCATTGCGGGGTTGGTAGATGTACTCGGCCAGCGCCGGGTCGGTGGAGTTCTGGTCGAAGAAGGCCTCGATGCGACGGAGCTGGTAACGGTTCACGACACCGCTGATGACGGCGGCGATGACGGTGACCACCGCCATCACCGTGACCAGCGCGATGTATCGAGGCCTCGCACCAGCCACCAGCAGCACACCCATCGCCATTGCGACGAGGACCGAGGCCGAACCGAGGTCGGGTTGGAGGATGATCAGGGCGCCCGGCACCCCGACGAGGATGAGACCGCCGAGGAAGCGCGCGTACGACACCTCGTCGCTGCGCTCCTCGGCCAGGTACGACGCGAGCGCGAGCAGCACGGTTGCCTTTGCGAACTCGGCGGGTTGGAGCTTCAGCGGGCCGAGGTCGAAGCTCAACGCCGCGCCGCCGCTGACCGTACCGATCACGATCACGAGCACGAGCATCACGACCGTCAGGAAGTAGAAGAGCCGAGCCCGTTCGCGAAGGGCCTCGTAGTCGACGGCCATCACGATGACCATCGCCACGACGGCGGCGATGAGGAACACCACCTGACGGGTGACGTACAGGAATGGATCGGGCTGCTTCGTGCGCGACGCCGAGAAGATGACGAAGCAGCCGATGGTCGCCTGCGCAGCGACGACGAGCATGAGCACCCAGTCGACGTTGCGCCGGGGGTCACTCGGGCTGGAACGGATGTTGCCCAGGCCCGAGTCGGGCCTGTGCTGGCGGAAGGCGAGCGACATCAGCGGCTCATTCGCGGATGCTCGCGTCGTATCCACCGAGGCAGCTGACATCGTCGAGCTCCGACGGCACCGCCGGGTACGGCGAGTTCAGATCGAGCGGATCGGACGGCTGGACGGGCGGCGTACCCCCGTCGGCGATTGCCGTGAGGATGCATTTGGACACCGGGCCAGCGGCCTTCGAGCCGTAGCCGCTCTTCTCGAGATACGCGACGACTGTGTACGGCTGCTCGGGATCGAGGCTGAACGCCCCAAAGACCGACGAGTCGTTCCACGGGTACTGGCGCGCACCCTGGGCAGTGCCGGTCTTCCCGGCGATGGGGAGCTTCTCGTACGGGTAGTCCTTGAAGAGCGACTCACCCGTGGTGGCGCGATAGCGGCCCTTCGGGAACTCGACACCGCACTTCTTGCCCTCGCGGTACGTGGGGCAGATCACCCGCTGCAGGCCGTCGATGATCGGCTGGCGCACCTCGTTGGGCATGTCCATCTGTCGCTGGATCTCCGGGTTGACGAAGCTCTGCTCGACGGTGCCCGCGCCGAGGTCGGCGAAGCCGGGCGCGTCGACCTTGTTCGGGGTGAGAGGGGCGTAGATCGCCCGCACGATCTGCGGCTTCATCACGAACCCGCCATTCGCCAGTGCTGCGTACGCGACAGCGAGCTGCAACGGCGTGGTGGCGAACAGGCCCTGGCCGATCGAGACCTGGACGAGGTCGCCGGTGACGAGCTTCGGCGCCTCGCCCTTGGCCAGCACCCCGGCGTCGACGAGCTCCTTCTTCACGGCGTCGTCGGGGATGCGGCCGTCCCACTCGTACGGCAGATCGATGCCGGTGTCGGTGCCGAAGCCGAACTCGCCGAGGTCGGCCTTCAGCTCATCGCGGCGGCCGGGCAGTGTGTAGAACTGCTCGCCCAGTCGGTAGAAGAACGTGTCGGAGCTGACCGCCAAGGCGTCCGGCACCCGCACGGGGCCGTACCGGCTCGGCTGGCCGAACGGGTCGAGCGCGTTCTTGAACTCGCAGCGGACACCCGACGCACACACCTCTTTCTCGATGGAGACGAGCTTGTAGACGCCGTTGTCCTCCCAGATGTCCTCGGCAGTGATGAGCCCGCTGTGCATCGCCGACCAGGCGACGAACGGCTTGATCGTCGACCCGATGTTGTATCGGCCCTGCACGGCCCGGTTCACGAGGATCGACTGATCGGGGTCGTCGGTGTCGGGGAACAGTTGGTCGAACTTCTGCTTGCTGATGCCGGCGTTGAACCACCGGTTGTCGAACGTCGGATAGCTCGCCATCGCGAGCACGGCACCGTTGCCGTGGTTCAGGACGACCACCGAGCCGGCGGGCGCCTTGTACTGCACCCACTCCTGGTTCCCGAACTCCTTCGAGCTCGAGTACACGCGTGAGCCGTCGTCCTTCTTGGGGTCGATCGGGTTGCGGGCGGCGAGGTCGGCGCAGTTGCACTCCTCTTTCGAGGTGGGCAGGTCGCGGCGCTGGCGGAGCTTGGTCTCGAGTGCCTGCTCGGCGTACTGCTGGAGGTCGAGGTCGATCGTGAGCTGCACGTCGCGGCCCGCGATCGGCTTGACCTCCTCGAGCAACTGGACGGTGTTGCCGGCGGCGTCGATCTCCCACACCTGCTTGCCCCACGCGCCGTGCAGCACGCTCTCCATGCTCGCCTCGACGCCGAACTGCCCCACACGTTCGTTGAGGTTGTAGCCCCTCGCCTTGTACTCGGCGACGTTGTCGGCGTTGAGCTGGCCCGTGTAGCCGATGACGTGGCTGGCGATCGGGGCGTAGGGGTACACGCGGCGGTACTCCTCGGTCACGTTCACACCTGGGAAGTCCTCGCCCCGCTCGAGCAGGTACTGGACGACCCCCTCGTCGACGTCCTGGACGAGCGGCATCGGCAGCAGCGGGTCCGATATCTTGAGACCGTTCTGGTAGCGCTCCTCGAGGTCCGCCACCGGCTTGCCCAGCGGTCCGGACAGCCGCTCGAACAGTGTCGTTCGGTTTGCCGTGCGCCGCAGGACCGCCCACTCGACGGTGACGGTGAGGACACGCTGGTTGTCCGCGAGCACGCGACCATCGGCGTCGAAGATGCGGCCGCGCTCGGGCGCGATCGACACGGTGCGGATCTTCGACCGGTTGACCGACGCCTGATAATCCTCGGCCTGCACCGCCTGCAAGAACCACAGGCGCGTGCCCAGAGCGCTGACGAGGATGAGGCCGACGAGGGCAAGCACACCCAGACGGGTGCTCCGACGATCAACAGCCATGGCCCACAGTGTGCCCGATGGAGGTCGTCAGATGGTCGCGGCCGGGTCGGCCCGTCATTCGTGCATCGCCTTCCACTTGGTCTTCTTCACGCACATGCACCACCGCCCGAGCGGCACGAACAGGGGGCTCATCACCAAAGCGAAGGCTGCGACGACAGGAACGATGGTGAAAAGGCGCGTGGTGAACCACCCGTCCTGCCCGATGAGCGCACGGCCGATCGGCACCGCTGTCTCCCCCACCGCAGCACCGATCGCGGTGAAGATCGACGCGAGCCACCACGGCGGCGTGGGCGTGAGGGTGAGCACATAGCCCGCCACGAAGCCGGCCAGCGCGTACACGAGCGCCGTCAGGCCGAGCGGGCTGCCCGTCGCCAGGTCGTACAT
>JBEGOE010000405.1:0-3087 GCA_041182165.1 Actinomycetota bacterium | reverse complement strand
GCCACACCTCACGGTCAACGACCTCCACCGCAGCGCGGCAGGCTGGCGGCGAGGTGGACGCCGAGGTTTCCGAGGCCGATGTAGCCGACGTTCATGATGTGTGCTCCAGGGGGTTCGTGGGAGATTCGTAGGTGGTGGGGACGCGACGACGGCCGCCGGTCCGGGTGGACCGACGGCCGCGCGTCAGGACTGCGGTGTACGGGTCAGCCGACCCAGCCGGCGACCACGTCGGCGTTCGCGTCGACCCACTTCTTGGCGGCATCGGCGGGCGTCATGCCCTCGCTGTCGACCATGGCGGCGATCGCGTTCTGCTGATCGGTGGTGAGCTGGAACTTCTTCAGGAGGGCGAAGGCCGCTGCGTTCTTGGTCTCGAGCTTGGCCGAAGCGGCCTTGTACAGCTCGTCGACCGGGTAGTCGCACGCAAACCCGCCGTCACCGGAGGCAGCCGAGGCGAGGCACTCGTCGGTCACGTCAGGCAGCTTCACCTCGGTGAGGGCCACCTGCGACTGCAGCCAGTGCGGCTGCCAGAACTGCATCAGCAGCGGCTTCTTGTCGGCGATCGCCTGCTGGACCGAGGTGATGAGCGCTGCCTCCGAGCCGGCCACGACGTACTTCAGCGGCAGCTCGAGGTTGGCGATGATCTGCTCGTCATAGGTGACGTAGGTGGGGTCACCCATGAGGAACTGGCCCAGGTCGCCGGACTCGGCGGTCGCGAAGAGCTTGGCGAGCTCGGGGTCCTGGAACCCCTCCCACGTCGCGAGCTCCGGGTGCTCCTCGACGACGAACGTCGGGACGTACCAGCCGATCTTGGCCGACGGCCCGAGGAGGCCGAGGTCGACCACGCTCTTCTTGCCCTCGATGTAGGTGGTCCTGTCGGCGGCGTGGCCCGACGGCCAGACCTCGAGGACGGCGTCGATGCTGCCGTCGTCCATGCCGACCCATGTGGCGTTCTCGTCGATCTCGATGATCTCGACCGGCGTGCCGAGGGACTCGAGCACCACCTTGGCCACGTTGGCGTTCACGGCCGAGCCGGTCCACGGGTTGGCGGCGAGGACGATGCCCTCGCCCGCCGCCGCCGGTGCTGTCGTGGCCTCGGAGCTGTCACTGTCGCTGCCGCACGCGGCGAGCAGGCCCGTGAGCGCGATGCCGGCAGCGAGCAACTTCACACTGCGTCGCGTTGATGTCATCTTGGTTGGTTCCCCCTTGTTGCGAATGGAACGAGATTAGCGCTGCTGGCGCTGCTCGGGACCGGTTCCCCACGCCTGGGTGATCCGGTCGAGCACGATCGCCAGGAACACGATGCTCAGGCCTGCAGCAGTGCCCGAGCCGATCTTGAGGAGGGGTTTCGTCGTCGCCTCGTACGCGGCCAGCCCGAGCGCCCCCGCTCCGACGAGTCCGGCGATGACGACGGTGGCGAGGACCATCATGATCGTCTGGTTGATGCCGAGCATGATGCTGCGGAACGCAAGCGGGAGTTGCACCTTGCGGAGCTCCTGCCGGGGCGTGGCGCCGAACGAGATCGCGGCTTCGCGTGGAGTGAACGGGACGTCACGGAGGCCGAGCCCGGTGAGACGGATGCAGGGCGGGATCGCGTAGACCACGGCGGCGACGACACCGGCGCCGCGGCCGGCGCGGAACAGGAAGATCACCGGGATCAGGTATACGAACTGCGGCATGACCTGGGCGATGTCGAGGAACGGCCGCATGATCTTCTCGGCCACGGTGGAACGGCCCACGAGGATCCCGAGCGGCACGGCGATGACCACGCTGAGGACGATGGCGACGAGCACCTGCGACAGCGTGTCCATCGCGAGGTCCCACATCGACACCTGCCCGATGTTCCCCAGTGTCCCGATCATCACCAGGCACAACGAGCAGCCGAGCGCGAGCTGCCATCCCTTGCTGAGCCAGGCGATCAGCGCGACTGCCACCACGATGAGGAGCCACGGCACATCGACGAGGAAGGACCGGATCGGCTCGAGGATCTCGGTGACCAGGAAGTCGTTGATCGTCTGCGTGCCGCCGATGATCGGGATGCCCTGACGGATGTTGTCCTGGACCCAACCGACCGCATCGTTGACCGAGCCGCTGAGATCGACCGTGAGCGACGACGGGAAGGTGCCGTCACCGAACAGGTGGGCAGCGGCGACAGACACGAACACGACGCCCCCGGCGATGAGTGACCCGGTGCGCCGCGACACCTCGGGGAGCCTGATCATCGGTGGTCGTCTGCTCGCGACCCGTTCACCGGTGGACGCACGGTCGAGCGCGACCGCGAGCAGCACGATCGCGAGGCCCGGGACGAAGGCCGCACCCACGTCGTTCTTCTGGAGGCCGTTCAACACCAGCCGGCCGAGATCGTCCGTGCCGAGGATCGAAGCGATCACGACGATGCCGAACGCCATCATGATCACCTGGTTCAGCCCGAGGAGCAGCGTGCGCCGCGCCATCGGGAGCTGGACCTTCAGGAGTTGCTGCAGCTGTGTGCACCCGAAGGACTCGGCCACCTCGTTGGTCACCTCGGGCACACTGCGGATGCCGAGGTTCGTCAGCCTGACGGCCGGGGGCACGGCGTAGATGACCGTGGCCACCACGGCAGGTGGGTACTTGATGCCGAACAGGACCACCAGCGGGCTGAGGTAGACGAACGCGGGCAGCACCTGCGCTGTGTCGAGGAAGCTGCGGAGGAAGCGCTCGGCCCGCTGTGAGCGGGCGGTCCAGATGCCGAGCGGCACACCGATGATCAAGGCGATCACCACGGCGACCAGCATCAGCGACAGCGTCACCATCGCGGCGTCCCACACGCCGAGCACGGCGACACCCAACACTGCCGCCGCGGCGGTGCATGCGGCCCGAACACCGCCGGTGCGCCAGCCGATGGCACCGAACAACGCCACGACGCCGGGCCAGCGGAGCGCCGACAGCGCTGACTTCATGCCCTCGACGGCCCCGTCGACGAGGTCGCCGATCGGGTTGAAGAACCACGTGAAGATCCAGTGGTCGTCACGGTGCTCGACGGTCCAGAGGTAGCGATCGCGGATCCACTGCTGTGCGCCGATGTCGAGCCAGCCCGGCTCGTCGGGGTTC
>JBEGOE010000404.1:0-2986 GCA_041182165.1 Actinomycetota bacterium | reverse complement strand
GTCAGGGACATGCGCATGACGATCGAGGAGGCCGTTGCCGCAGCGACCCTCGGCGGCGCCACTGCACTGCGGCTCCACGACGTCGGCCGGCTGTCGCCCGGCGCACGCGCCGACCTCGTCGTGCTCGACGCCCCGTCGTACACGCATCTCGTCTACCGGCCCGGCGTGCCTCTCATCCACACCGTCGTGGTCGCCGGCGAGCCGGCGGCCGCCTGATACGGGGAGGGCTCCCAGGACGCGCACTAGGGTGCCGCGATGGCCCGGACACCCGACCTCGCTCGGCGCCAGGAGCTTCTCGACCACATCGTCGACTACCTGGCGCACCACGGCCTCGCACAGGCGACGCTGCGGCCGATGGCGGCGACGCTCGATGTCAGCATCAACCGGCTCGTCCACCACTTCGGCTCGAAAGAGGACCTGATCACCGCGGCGTTGGCCCGTGCGATCGAGATCCAGATCGAGGTCCAGGACCGCTGGTTGCGCCGGACGCCCCGGCCGACCCAGGTCGAGATCTATCGCAAGTGGTGGAAGTGGATCAACGCGAGCCCGCGCAACCTGGCACTCGTCCGTCTGAACTACGAGGCGGTAGCGCTCGAGACCAGGGTCACCGGCTTGGCAGGCGAGGTGCGCGCCCAGCAGATCGGCGTCTGGCGCCACGGCGCCGAGGAGCACCTGGTGGCCGAGGGGCTTGCGCCCGAGCGAGCAGCGCTCGAGGCATCACTCGCGAAAGCCACGTTCGGCGGGCTGGTGATGGATCTGCTCGCCACCGGTGAGAAACGCCGTCTGACAGCTACGGTCGAGGTCTGGCTCGACCGTCTCGAGATCGAGATCAAGGCGGCCAGGCAGTAGCCCCACACGGGTCAGCGGGCGGCGCGCTCGTCCTCGTACTCGGCGATGGCGGTGAGCTGGGCGCCCAGCGTCGCGTCGACCCAGCGGCTGCCGGCACCGATGATGCGGTCGTAGCTCTGCTGGACCGGTGCGAGCTGCCCGGTGAAGTGCGGCATCACCTGCTCGGCGAACAGCTCGTAACTGCGCAGGGTGGCGGGGAAGTCGGCCAGGTCCGCCCCGAGGAACAAGAACGCTCCGAACCCGCCGGTCTTGTCGATCAGCCGCTCGATCTGGGCGATCGCCATCTCCGGTGTGCCGATCACCATGCGACCGCTCTCGTTGGCCTGGTCGATGATCTCGTCGTAGTCGGTGGGCGGGGGAGGTCCGGACGGGTCGCCCATCGGGATGATGTGGCTGAGGTACTCGAACACCCACTGGAGGCCGTAGCGACAGTTGGCCTTCGCCTGCTCGACGGTCTCGGCGATGTGCATCGGGCCCATCAGACGCCACTGCTCGCGCGGGGCAGTGTTCCCGTGACGGGCGGCCTCCTCCTGCCAGACGTTGTAGTTGTAGTCGAGCACCTGGAAACCGGCGGGCTCGGTGGCAGCGATCGAGATGAGGCCGGTGCCGTACCGGCCGGCGAGCTTCGAGCCCGCAGGCGACATCGACGAGGCGACGGCGACGTCGAAATTGCTGTAAGGCCGCACCTGCAGCACGGCCTCGTCGCAGGTGAACCAGTCGGTCTTCTCGGTGACGGTCTCGCCGGCGAAGAGCCGCATGATCACGTCGAACGCCTGCTCCATGCGCGGGCGCTGCTGCATCGGGTCGATGCCCAGCATCGCCGCATCGCTGGTGAGCTGGCCGGGCCCCGCGCCGAACATCATCCGGCCACGCGTGAGGTGGTCGAGCATGACGATGCGGTCGGCCAGGATGAACGGGTGGTGGTAGGGGAGCGAGTTGACCCCGGTGCCGAGCTTGATGTGCTTCGTACGCTCGGCTGCAGCGGCGATGAACACCTCGGGGCTGGCGATCAGCTCGCTGCCGGCCGAGTGGTGCTCACCGATCCAGGCCTCGGCGTACCCCAGCCGGTCGAGATGCTGCACGAGCTCGAGGTCGCGCTGGAGCGAGAGCGTCGGGTTCACACCCGTCTTGTGCATCGGGGGCAGGAAGATGCCGAAGCGGAGCGGTGCAGGGTGGGGCTGGAAGTGCGGCATGCCGACATTGTTCCACCGCAGGTCGAGCCTCCGGTTCACCGGACGACGACGGGCCTCGCTCGCGCATCCTGCACCCGATGCGTGAATTCACATGCGCAGGTCAGTCGACGGTGCCGTACGCCCCCTGAGCGCCCGAGGCACTGACGGCGAGGGCCTCGGCGATGCAGGCTCGCAGGTCGGCGACGAACTCGTCGATGAGGTGCTCGTGGATCGCGTTCACCGTGCAGTGGAGCGACGGCGGCGGCCCCTGCCGGTCGACGTACCAGCCGCGACGCCACAGCGCGTCGGCGACGGCGAACACGTCGAGGCCGGAGCCCTCGGCCGCACCGAACGACAGGAGGGTCGCCTCGGGCTGCGCCCACAACTGCAGCTCGGGCGTGGCCTCGACCGCGGCGGCGAGCTGCTCACACGCCGTACGGGCAGCGGACGTGAGGCGCAGGTAGCCCTCGTCACCGAGGTGATGCATGACCGCCCAGGCTGCGCCCATCGGGCCACCGCTCTTGGTGCCGAGGATGCCCGACGAGCCGTAGAACCCGCCGAGCCAGTTGTCGGTGACATAGGTCTGGTACGAACGCAGCCGCTTGCTGCGGTACACGATGACGCCCGCACCCTTGGCCGTGTATCCGTACTTGTGCAGGTCGACCGAGATGCTCGTGACACCGGGGACCGTGAAGTTCCACGGCGCCACCTCGTGGCCGAGCCGAGCGAGGTAGGTGAGCGTGACGCCACCCATGCAGGCATCGACGTGGCAGTTGATGTCGCGCTCGGCGGCCAGCGCGGCGAGGGCCGGGATGGGGTCGACCACACCCTGCGGGTACTGGGGGGCCGAGCCGACGATCAGCACGGTGTTCTCGTCGATGGCAGCAGCCATCGCGTCGACGTCGGCGCGCCAGTCGGGGCCGACGGGAACCCGTCGGCTCTCGACGCCGAAGTAGGCGCACCCC
>JBEGOE010000403.1:0-3195 GCA_041182165.1 Actinomycetota bacterium | reverse complement strand
GCCGGGTGGCGGGCAGGGCGGGCAGCGGTGCTCCACCGCTTCCTGAGCAGGGACGCCATCTACGTCACGCACACCATGCGCCTCCAGCGAGAGCACCGGGCACGGGCCAACCTCAGCGCCGAGCTCGCCGCACTGGTGTGACAGGCCCGGTGTGACAGGCCCGGTGTGACAGGCCGGCGTGACGCGCCGGTGATCGACTAGTGGCAGCCGCAGCTGCTGCCGCACACACCGCCGCGGGCGGGGGCGGCCGACGCTGCAGAGGCTGCCGATGACGTCGGCGAGGCGCCACCGACGCTCGCGAACACCGACAGCAGGCGCACCGAATCGACATGGCCGGTGGTGCACTCGGCGGGCTCGCTCGCCTCGCTCATGGGGCGTCGGCGCTCGAACGTCTCGTCACAGGTGCGGCAGCGGTACTCGTAGAGCGGCATCGACCCGATTGTAGGCACGGCCGCGTGCTTGACTGGAGCGGTGACCGAGATCCAGACACTTCCGGCGCGCACCGACCCCGGCCTCGACACCGAGCACGTCCTCCAGACCGGTGAGCCCGCCGCTGCGCACATCGTGAAGACGGACAAGGGCGAGAACGCCGCGGCGAAGGTGCTCGAGGCGCGCATCTACGGCACCCCACTCGAGGCCCTGTGCGGCCACGTGTGGGTTCCCTCGCGCGATCCCAAGCAGCTCCCCATCTGCGAGGACTGCAAGTCGATCTACGAGATGTACAAGGTGTTCAACGACGGCCTGAACGACCGTCCCTCCGAGTGAAAGCAGCAATCCCCATGATCATCATCGCCGGCTCCATCAGCATCCCGCCCGAGAAGCGTCAGGCCTGCCTCGACGCCTCGATACCACTCCAGGCCGCCACCCGCGCCGACGAGCCCGGCTGTCTCGCCTACGTGTTCAGCGCCGACCCCTGCGAGCCCGGCATCATCAGCGTGTACGAGCTGTGGGAGGACGCCCCCACCCTGGCTGCCCACTTCAAGCACTCGAACTACACCGACATGCGCGGCGTCTTCGCTCAGCACGGCATCACCGGCGCGGTCACCAACAAGTACCGCACCGACGCCGTCGCTCCCGTCTACAACGCCGATCGCATCGCCACCGCCGACTTCGACTGATGGCCGACGCGCCGGACGCCGGCGGCCTCCGCATCCGCGAAGCCGTCCGGGCGCTCCTGCTCGATCCCGACGACCGGGTGCTCCTGGTCCGCTTCGAGTTCCCCGTCACCGGCACGCGCTGGGCGTTGCCCGGTGGCGGGATCGAGCGCGGCGAGACCCATGTCGACGCGCTGCGGCGAGAGCTCGTCGAGGAGGTCGGCCTGCACGATGCCGACATCGGCCCACACATCTGGACGCGCCTCCACGTGATCCCCTTCATCGACGGCCGGTGGGACGGCCAGCGCGAGCGCATCCACCTGGTTCGCACGCCTCGCTTCGAGCCTGCTCCGGTGCTGAGCCCGGCCGAACTGGCGGCCGAGTACGTGTTCGAGCTGCGGTGGTGGACGCTCGACGAGATCGCTGCGGCGTCCGACATCGTCTTCGCGCCGCAGGCGCTCGCCCACCACACCGCTCATGTCACCCTCCACGGCGCGCCGGAAACCCCGGTCGACATCGGCATCTGACGCGTAGGGTCATCAGCTGTGCCCGACCCGTCCACCATCGCCACCTTCGGGCTCGCCTCGTTCCTGCTGCTCATCATCCCCGGACCTGCGGTCATCTACATCCTGAACCGCAGCGTCAGCGACGGGCGTGAGGCGGGGCTCGCCGCAGTGGCAGGGCTCGAGCTCGGGAACCTGGTCCACGCCCTCGCCGCCGCAGCGGGGCTCTCGGCCGTGCTCGCCACCTCGGCCACCGCCTTCAACGCGGTGAAGTGGCTCGGCGCCGGGTACCTCGTCTTCGTCGGCGTGCGCACGCTCATGCAGCCGGCCCCCCAGATCGAGACCGACCGGGCCGCCGTCAGCGTGCACCGCGCCTTCGGGCAGGGGGTCGTGGTGAACATCCTGAACCCCAAGGTGGCGCTGTTCTTCGTGTCGTTCCTGCCGCAGTTCATCCGCCCGGACGACGGCCACGCCGGCCTGCAGGCGCTCGTCCTCGGCCTCGTGTTCGTGCTCATCGGCAGCGTCACCGACACCTGCTACTCGCTGCTCGCCAGCAGCCTCCGGCATGTCCTGCTGCGCGGGCGCACGTTGCCGATCGTGCGGCGCTGGGTGGCCGGTTCGGTGTTCATCGGCCTCGGCCTCACGGCCTCCACCGCCAGCGTCGGGGCGACGTCGTCATGATCGATCCGGACCAGCTCGACGCGGTGAACGCACAGCTCGACCGGCTCGACCGGCACGGCGGCCGCGCCTGGACGCGGGCCACGCTGCGGCTCATCGACAAGTACCCCGGCGTCAGTGTCGCCGCACTCGCCCGCCAGGCCAAGCGCGACCGGGGAGACATGCTGCGCGACATCCGCCGCCTCGACGAGCTCGGCGTCATCGTGCGCACGGGAACCGGCCACCGACTGTCCGACCTCGGCCAGGCAGTCGTTCACCCGAAGGCCGACTAGGACTGCCGACCAGGGCTGCCAGGCATCGGTCCCGGGCACCTGCCGCAATGGGGAAGACTGCGTCGCACGGGCTTCGACGTGCGTGTGACCATCGTGGGCCTCACGGTCGCCTCCGGCTGACAGGCTGACAGGCACGAGCCCGGGTCAGCGGAAGTCGCGGCTCGCGTTCGAGGCGGGCACGGGCAGCGGCACGAGCTGCTCGGCGACCACGTTGATCACGCCCTCGGCGCGCTCGAGCCGACCCCGGATCAGCAGCGCCGCAGCGTCACGCGCCACGGCCCGATGACGCGCCCAGCACCCCTTCGAGACGACGATGTTGATGAGCCCGGTCTCGTCCTCGAGGTTCATGAACGTGGTGCCCTGCGCTGTCATCGGGCGCTGGCGGTGCGTCACCACACCGGCCACCAGCACACGCGACCGCGGCTCGACCTCGTGCAACCCGACGGCCGTGACCACGCCGAGGCGGCGGAGCTCGTCGCGCAGGAACCGCGTGGGGTGCCCGCCCGGCGCGATGCCCGTGGCCCACAGGTCGGCGACCGCCTTCTCGACGTCGTCCATGCCGGGCAGCGACGGCGCCACCGCACCGGTGACGATGCCCTCGAGGCGCCCGGGCCGCGACTGCACCGCCGCACCCACCTGCCACAGCGC
>JBEGOE010000402.1:0-4257 GCA_041182165.1 Actinomycetota bacterium | reverse complement strand
GCTCAGCTCGCCCTGAGCAGGTAGGGCTTCCACGCCTCGGGCACGCGCGGCACCGAGATCGCCACCCAGGCCAGCTCGAGCGGCGCGCGTGCCGGCCGGGCCAGCCGCATGCCGGCCTCGTCGGGCGTACGGTCGCGCTTGGTGAGGTTGCAGGGGCGGCACGCCGCAGCCACGTTGTCCCACTCGTGCGGGCCGCCTCGCGACCTCGGCATGATGTGATCGATCGAGTCGGCCAGAGCGCCGCAGTACTGGCAGCGGTGGTCGTCGCGAGCGAAGACCGCCCGTCGGGACAGGGCAGTGCGGCGGTGGTAGGGCACCTTCACGACGTACCGCAGGCGGATGACGACGGGGGTCGGCAGCGAGATCTGTGCGGCGCGCATGAGGGTGCCGTCGTCCTCGACGACATCGGCCTTCTCGGCGAGCACGAGGCAGGCGGCACGGCGTGCCGGCACGACGGAGAGCGGTTCGTAGGTGGCGTTCAGCACCAGCGCACTCCTCATCGTGCGGACCCTACCGACCTATCGAGAACCCTGGCGCCTGCACCACACCAGGTAGTTCAGCACATCGTCGGGGTCGGGCCGATGATCGACACTCCCGTACTGGGTGACCAGCCGGAAGCGCAGGTACGGGCCGGACGGCACCGGCAGGAAGGGCGCGTGCCGCCACCAACCAGGCGGCGCGGTGCGCCGCACCTGCCGCATGGCGGTGGGCCACAGCGACGGTCGGGTCGCGATCGCGAGGGCGATGCGCACCCAGGCCAAGTCAGCCCTTGCTCGCAGCCTCGGGCGCCTTCGGCTCCTTGGGGAGGCCGAGCACCATCTCGCCGATGATGTTGCGCTGGATCTGCGACGACCCGGCGTAGATCGTGCCGGCACGGGCGTTCAGGAATGTGCCGACCCAGCTCCAGGTGCTGTTGGGCGCGCCGGCATCGTCGGCCTGGAACGCACTGGAGGGGCGGCGGCCCGTGGGGATGAGCGCCTCGGCACCGAGGATGTCGATCGCCAGCTCGGTGACCTCCTTGTGGTACTCGCTCCAGTAGAGCTTCGAGATCGCCCCATCGGGGCCGGGGTGGTGGCCCTGGAGGAACTTCGTGAGCACGCGCATGCCGTTGTACCGCATGATCTGGACCTTGCCGTAGCACGCCGCGATCCGCTGGCGGATGACCGGATCGTCGGCGACCCCGCGCTCCTTGGCGAGCAGCAGCAGCCGGTCGATCTCGGCCTGATACCTGATCGGCAGCGTGGCGGCGGCCTCGCCGCGCTCGTAGCCGAGCAGGGTCATCGCGACCGCCCAGCCGTTGTTGACGCCACCGATGACCTCGTCTTTCGGGGTGGTGGCATCGGTGTAGAAGACCTCGTTGAACTCGCTCTCGCCCGAGATCATCCTGATCGGCCGCACCTCGACGCCCGGCTGGCGCATGTCGACGAGCAGGAACGAGATGCCCTTGTGGCGCGGCGCGTCGGGGTCGGTGCGGGCGAGGGTGAAGATGTGGTCGGCGAGATGACCGGCCGATGTCCAGATCTTCTGGCCGTTCAGGATCCACTGGTCACCGTCGAGCACGCCGCGGAGGCCGACGTTCGACAGGTCGCTGCCGGCGTTCGGCTCGGAGTACCCCTGACACCAGACGTCATCACCCGACAGGATCCGGGGCAGATAGCGCAGCTTCTGCTCCTCGGTGCCCCACTGCAGCAGGGTGTTGCCGAGCATCTGGATGCCGAACACGTCGTTCGGGCCACCGGTGGGCACACCGGCCTTCGCGAACTCCTCGGACATGATGACCTGCTCGAGCGCCGACAGGCCCGCGCCGCCGTACTGCGTGGGCCAGCCCGGGGCGAGGTAGCCACCCTCGAAGAGGATCCGTCGCCAGTCGGTGACGAAGTCGGTGAGCTCCTGGCCGTCGAGCCGTCCGATCCCCTGCCAGTCGACGGGTAGCTTCTCGGCGAGGAACGCCTGGACCTTCTCGCGGTAGGCCTCGGCTTCGGGGGTGTACATCGGGCGCATGTCCTGATGTTACCCCTCGGTAGTGACACGCTGCGAGAAGCGAGCAAGTGCCCCGGCCCCCACCAGCGTGGACAGGCTACCGAGCTCGGCGGCGCGCACCTCGAACGGCTTGAGGAACGACAGACCGGCACGCCGCCCGAGCTCGTCGTGCAGTGCGTCGAAGAACACGTCACCGAAGCTGTAGGCGAGCGGACCTCCGATGACCGCCACGCGCAGGTCGACCGTCGCCCCCACCGTCGCCAGCGCCCGACCGACCAGCGTGCCGGTCCGCTCCATGATCGCCCGGGTGACCCGCTGTGGGGATCGACCGGTCTCCTCCTCGATCGCCGCCGGTGTGCAGTAAGCGTCGAGGCAGCCGACGCCACCGCACGCGCAGGGCCGGCCTTCCGGTTCGACGACCACGTGGCCGAGGTTGCCTGCGTTGCCGAGACGACCGTGGAGCAGCCGGCCGCCGCTGATGATGCCGGCGCTGACCCCCGTGCCGACCAGTACGCCGATGAAGTCGTCGACCCCCCGGCCGGCGCCGGCCCATGCCTCACCCGAGGTGAACGCCTTGGCCTCGGTGTCGACGACGACCGGCAACGACGTGAGCTCGTGGACGAGGTCGCGCAGCGCAAAGCCGCGCCAGGACGGGATGTAGAGCGGCGAGACGTGCCCGGTGCTCGCGACGAGTGGGCCGCCGCAGCCGACCCCGCAGGCGACCGGCGGCTGAGGGGACGCCGCCATGACGCGCAGCACGAGTCGAGCGAGCGACGGCCAGACGTCGCGCGCCGGCATGGGCACCCGGTCGCGCACCAGGACCGCGCCGTCCTCGCTGATGATGCCCGCCGTCAGCTTCGTGCCACCGATGTCGATCGCCAGGTACAGATCCCCCACAGGTGGCACCGTACCGCCCGAGTCGAAGGGACAAGCCGATCACCGGCGTCTACTGTGCGGACCATGACGGCGCTGTTCGACCCTGCCCGCGGACCCGAGCAACCTTCACCGAACGGTGCTCCCAGCGTCACCTTCGCCTCGCTCTTCGATGCGATCACCACCAACATCGCCCAGGTGGTGCACGGCAAGCGCGACGCCATCGACCTCGCCGTCATGTGCCTCCTCGCCGAGGGCCACCTCCTCATCGAGGACGTACCCGGTGTCGGCAAGACCAGCCTCGCCAAGGCGCTCGCAGCGTCGATCGACTGCTCGTGGAAGCGGGTCCAGTTCACGCCCGACCTGCTGCCCACCGACCTCGTCGGTGTCAGCATCCTGCAGCGTTCGACCGAGTCGTTCGTGTTCCAGCCGGGTCCGCTGTTCGCCAACATCGTGCTCGCCGACGAGATCAACCGGGCGTCTCCGAAGACCCAGTCGGCCCTCCTCGAGGCGATGGAGGAGCGCCAGGTCTCGGCCGAGGGCCGCACCTACACGTTGCCGAACCCGTTCATGGTGGCCGCCACCCAGAACCCCATCGAGCAGGAGGGCACCTACCGACTGCCCGAGAGCCAGCTCGACCGCTTCCTCATGCGCCTGTCGCTCGGCTACCCGGGCCGCATCGCCGAGCTCCAGATCCTCGACACACAGGGGGCGGCGACGGCGCTCAGCACCCTGCAGCCGGTCGTCACGGCCGCCGAGATCGTCGGCATGTCGGCCGCCGTGCGCAACGTCCACCTGGCCGACCCGTTGAAGTCGTACCTCGTCGACATCGCCGAGACCAGCCGCGCCCACCAGGGCCTCGTACTGGGCCTCTCGCCACGAGCCACCCTGCAGCTGGCGAGGGCCACCCGCTCTCGCGCCGCAGCCAACGGACGCAACTTCGCGACCCCTGACGACGTCAAGGCCGTCGTCCACGCCGTGCTGTCGCACCGCCTGGTGGTGCGGCCCGATGCGGCGTCGCGTGGGCTCACCGCCGAGCAGGCGATCGACGAGATCCTCCATTCGGTCCCAGTCCCCACGGGGCGCTAGTGCTCACGCGCAGCGGATGGGGGGCGATCGCCCTGGCGGCCACGTCGTTCCTCATCGGCCGCGTCTTCGGGATCATCGAGTTGTTCGTCCTGGGCGTCGGGATCGTCTCGGCGCTCGCGGGCGCGGTCGCCACCGTGCAACAACGGCCACCTCGCCTGGCGGTGCGCCGGCTGGTGCAGCCGTCCACGGTCCAGGCGGGTGAAGCAGCTCGCGTCGACCTCCAGGTCGCCAACGCGGGTGGTCGGCGCACCCCCGTACTGCAGCTCTGGGAGCCCGTCGGCAGCACGGGCGGGGCCACGATGAACCTCGCTCCCC
>JBEGOE010000401.1:0-3910 GCA_041182165.1 Actinomycetota bacterium | reverse complement strand
TCGGCGCCGGCTACCGCATCGCCATCCGCGCCGACCGGCCGTTCGAGAAGCTCCTCGCCACCGGCCTCACCACCATCATCGGCCTGCAGGCGTTCATCATCATCGGCGGCGTCATCCGGGTCGTGCCCCTCACCGGCATCACGCTCCCCTTCGTCAGCTACGGCGGCTCGAGCCTGCTCGCCAACTACATCGCCCTCGCGTTGCTCGTGCGCATCAGCGACTCGACCGCCCGTCGCCTCGGTGAGATCCCCGACGACCTCACCACCGGCGAGCGATGGGAGGCCCGCCGAGCCGCCCGCCGGGCGCGCCGCAACCCGGCCCCCGCACTGCGCGTCGTGCCCGACGAGGGTCGATGAACAGCAAGATCCGGCGCCTCGCGGTCGGCATGCTCGTCTGCTACGTGGCGCTGTTCGTGCAACTCAACGTGCTCACGGTGAACCGCCAGGAAGAGCTCGCCAGCGACCCGCGCAACGACCGCCAGACAGTGCGCGAGTTCAACAAGCCTCGGGGCGAGATCATCAGCGCCGACGGCGTGGTGCTCGCCCGCAGCGTGCCCGTCACCGACCCGGACGACGAGTTCAAGTACCAGCGCGAGTACCCCACCGGCACCCTGTTCGGGAACACCACCGGCTACCTCACCTACAACTTCGGCAGCACACAGCTCGAGCGCTCGCAGAACGACGTCCTCGCCGGCACGACCTCGCTCCAGCAGATCAAGGCCATCCGCGACCTGTTGCAGGGCAGCGACGCCAGCGGCTCGGTGGTGCTCACCATGCGCGCCGACGTCCAGCAGGTGGCCAGCGACGCACTGGGCGACCGCGAGGGGTCGGTCGTCGTGATGGAGCCGTCCACCGGGCGGGTGCTCGCGATGTACAGCTTCCCGAACTTCGACCCCACGTTCGTCGCCGTCCACGACACCCAGGCCGCCGGCGACGCCCTCGCCTTCTTGAACGCCTACCCCGGCAAGCCGCTGCTGGCGAACGCGTACCAGGAGCGGTACATGCCCGGCTCGAGCTTCAAGGTGGTCACCACCGGCGTCGCGTTCGAGAACGGCGTCACGTCGATGGAGCGCACCTGGCCGAGCGAGACCGAATGGGTGCCACCGCAGACCACCGACCCGATCGAGAACTACGCCGGCAGACCCTGCGGCGGCACGATGGCCGAGGTCTTCTACCGCAGCTGCAACATCCCGTTCGCCCAGATGGCCGTCGAGCTCGGCCCGCAGCGCATGGTCGACGGCACCAAGGCATGGGGCATCGGCGAGAAGATCCCGATCGACCTGCCCGGCGCGGTCAGCAGCTTCTTCGGCGAGGCCGCCGACTTCACCGATCAGCTGCCACTGCTGGCCATCGGCGGCTTCGGGCAGGGCAACGACACGATGGTTCCGTTGCACATGGCGATGGTCGCCTCCACCGTCGCGAACGGCGGCGCCATGATGGCCCCCCACGTCATCGACGTCACCCGCTACCACGACGGCACCGTGCTCGAGCGCACGCAGCCGCAGGTGTGGAAGCAGCCGATCTCGGCGCAGACCGCGGCGACGCTCAACTCCCTCATGGTCGGCGTCGTGAACCAGGGCACGGGCCGGCCGATGCAGCTCGCCAACGGCATCCAGGCAGCCGCCAAGACCGGCACCGCACAGCTGAACGCGAAGGGCGAGACCGAGCGGTCGCACGCCTGGATCATCGGCTTCGCCCCGGCCGAGGCACCCCGCTACGCGATCGCCGTCATGCTGAAGGGCACCAACGAGGAGATCAGCGCCGGCACCGGCGGCAAGCTCGCCGGACCGATCGCGAAGACCGTGTTCGACTACCTCTTCGCCAGCGAACCACCGGCGGCCGGGGCCGCAGCCCCATGAGACCACCCACCTGGATATCCTTCGCACCGCATCACGCGCAGGTGTGCGCACCGAGAGCAGGACAGTCGTGACAGACCCCACCGAGCGCATCGTCCTCAACGATCGCTACGAGATCCAGAACCGCATCGGTCGCGGCGGCATGGCCGACGTGTTCCTCGCTCGCGACGTCCTCCTCGACCGACCCGTCGCGATCAAGGTGCTGTTCCCCGAGTACGCCACCGACCCGAACTTCGTCGAGCGCTTCCGCCGCGAGGCCCAGTCGGCCGCCAACCTCAACCACCCCAACATCGTCAGCGTGTACGACTGGGGCAAGTACTCGAACACGTACTACATGGCGATGGAGTACGTGCAGGGCCGCACCCTCGCCGACATCCTGAAGGCGAACGGCCACGTCAGCTCGGTGCAGGCCGCCGAGATCGCCAGCGAGGTCGCCGCTGCCCTGTCGTTCGCCCACCGCAACGGCGTGGTGCACCGCGACATCAAGCCCGCCAACATCCTCATCGGCGGCGCCGGCCAGGTGAAGGTGGCCGACTTCGGCATCGCCCGCGCCATGAACGCCGGCACCGAGAGCAACCTCACCCAGGTCGGCTCGGTCATGGGCACCGCCACCTACTTCTCACCCGAGCAGGCCCAGGGCGCGCAGCCCGACCCGCGCAGCGACCTCTACTCGCTCGGCATCGTGCTCTACGAGATGGTGGCCGGCCGGCCGCCGTTCACCGGAGAGAACCCTGTCGGCATCGCCTATAAGCAGGTGCACGACGCGCCCCAGCCGCTGAACCAGCTCGTCGCCGACGTGCCCCGCCCGTTCGAGGCGATCGTCGCGAAGCTGCTCGCCAAGAAGCCCGAGCTCCGCTACGCCGACGCCGACGCCGTGCGAGACGACCTCCGCCGGTTCCGCGCCGGCGAGCCGGTGAAGGCGCTCACCGGCATCGCACCCGCCGCACCGCCGCCGTCGGCGGTCGCCACCGGCACACTGCCCCGCACCGCCGCCGTCCCGGCGACCGCGGCCACCGCCGCGTACGCGGCATCGCAACGCACCACCGTCATGCCCGGCCAACGGCAGGCACCACCGCCGCAGCCCGCCCCCCTGTACGACGAGCCGAACCGCAACGGCATGTACGCCGTGCTCGGCTTCATCGCCGTCATTGCCCTCGTCATCGGCGGCATCCTGCTCTACAACGCGCTCACCGGCGACGAGACAGCCACCACCCCCACCACCGTCGGGGTCCCGTCCGTCATCGGCATGGACTACGACACCGCCCAGCGCACCCTCACCGAAGCCGGCCTCGGCGTCGAGCCGGTCGCGCAGCCGAACCCGGCCGATCCGAACGTCCCCGAGAACCAGGTGTGGCAGACCGACCCGGTGGCCGACACGGTGGTGCAGCGCGACTCGATCGTGAAGGTGTTCTTCGTCCCGGTCGCCGAACCGCAGCCCATCCCCGACGTCACCGGCAAGAACGTCGAGGAGGCCAAGCGCCTCATCGCCGAGGCCAAGTTCGTCGCCGGCCAGGTCACCTCCGAGACCAGCAACCTGCCCAAGGACACCGTCATCCGCACCGACCCGTCCGCCACCACGCTGGCGAAAGTCGGCAGCACGGTGAACATCGTCCTGTCCGGCGGCCCCGACACGCAGGCCGTCCCCGACGTGGTGGGCCAGAACCAGGACAACGCCAAGCGCTTCCTCGAGGGCCAACCGTTCTCGTTCGTCGTCAGCGTGCTGCCCGAGGCCAGCGCCACCGTGCCCACTGGCGCGGTCATCCGCACCGAGCCCGCCGTGGGCAGCGAGCTCGCGTCCGGCTCGCCGATCACCCTCATCGTCTCCACCGGCGTGCAGCAGGTGAACGTGCCCCCGGTGGTCGGCCAGACCGAGGCGGTCGCCCGCAACCTCATCACGTCGAAGGGCCTCACCGCCAACGTCACCTACGTGAACGTGCCCTTCGGTGACGCCAACGATGGCCGGGTCATCAGCCAGAGCCCCACCGGCGGCAACCTCGTGGCACCCAACTCGCCGGTCGGCCTCCAGGTCGGCCGAGCGGTGGCGGCGCCCACCAC
>JBEGOE010000400.1:0-2720 GCA_041182165.1 Actinomycetota bacterium | reverse complement strand
CCTGATGGCCGAGCACCTGGCCGCCCGGGGCTACGAGGTCGAGGTGCTGCAGGTGATGCAGCAGGGCTCCACCCACAGCGAGGTCGAGTACCCCGACCCCACGGACTACGACGTCATCGTGCCGCTGGGTTCGGTGCACGGCGTGTACGACACCGACGTCATCGGGTCGTGGGTCCACCGCGAGCTCGACATGCTGCGCGCCGCACACGAGGCCGGCGTGCCGATGTTCGGCATCTGCTTCGGTGCTCAGGCGCTCACCACCGCGCTCGGCGGCTCGGTCGAGAAGGCCCCGGCGTTCGAGATCGGCTGGTACCACTACGACACCGACACCGCCGACATCCCGGCTGGCCCCTGGTTCACCTGGCACGGCGACCGCTGCTTGCTGCCGGCCGGCGTCACCGAGTTGGCCCGCACCGAGTTGTGCACCCAGGCATTCCGGGCCGGGTCGACCGTGGGCGTGCAGTTCCACCCCGAGGTCACCCGCGGCCTCGTCGAGGCGTGGGTCTCCCAGTGCCCGCCGTCGTACTTCGCCGATCGCGGCTTCTCGGCCGACGACGTGCTCGCCGGCTTCGACGCCCACGGCGACGTCGCCGCACATCAGGCAGCGGTGCTGTTCGACTGGTTCCTCGACGAGGTGGCGGCTTGATTCCCTGCGCCGACCAGCAGCCCGACTCGCTGCCCGAGCTCGACATCGTGTCGCACGACGTCTACGAGCGTGGCGTGCCGCACGCCGCCTACGACCGCTTCCGTGCCGAGGCCCCCGTCGCATGGGTGAACGAGGGCGAGCACAACGGCCATCACGGCTCGGGCTTCTGGTCGCTCACGCGGCACGCCGATGTCGTCGCGGTCCACAAGGACTGGCGCACGTTCTCGAGTGAGCTCGGTGGCACCGAGATCGAGGAGCTCGCGCCCGATGCCCTGGTCGCGCGCAAGACCATGCTCGAGACCGACCCGCCGCGCCACACCCGCTTGCGCCAGCTGGTGAACCCTGCGTTCGCGAAGCCCACGATGGAGCGCTACGTCGGCACTGCCGAGTCGCTCGTGTCGTCGCTGCTCGCCGATCTGGTGGGCGCCGGACCGTTCGACGCGGTCGATCGTCTGGCCCGCGAGCTGCCCATCCGCATGCTCGTCGAGATCCTCGGCGTACCGCTGGCCGACGCCCCGACGTTGTTCCACTGGGCAGACCAGATCGTGTACAACGCCGACCCCGACTTCGTCGACCGCGAGTTCTTCGACACGGTCTCCGACAAGAGTGACACCGACCCGTACCGGCTGCTGCCGTTCCGGAGCCCCGTGTCGTTGAAGGTGTTCGAGCACTTCGAGTCGCTCGCCGCGCTGCGCCGCAAGGATCCGGCGGCCGACGTCATCACGGTGCTGGCCGATGCTGCGGTCGAGGGCGTGCCGCTCAGCGATCGCGAGCGCGGCACCTTCCTGCTGCTGCTGCTCATCGCCGGCAACGAGACCACCCGTCACTCGCTCACCCAGGCGGTCATCGCACTGGCCGAGCACCCCGACGAGTACCAGCGCCTCCGGGCCCACCCCGAGCTGATCGACACCGCGGTCGAGGAGGTCCTGCGCTGGGCCTGCCCGCAGGTGCACTTCCGTCGCACCGCCGCGGTCGACACCGAGATCGCCGGGGTGCCCGTGGCCGCCGGCGACAAGATCGTCACCTGGTACATCGCCGCCAACGTCGACCCGCAGCAGTTCCCCGAACCGCACCGCTTCGACCTCGGCCGCACACCCAACCGCCACGTCACCTTCGGTGGCGGCGGGCCGCACCTGTGCCTCGGTCAGTGGATGGCACGCCTCGAGGTGCGGGTGTTCCTCGAAGCGCTCGTCCGCGAGGTGTCGTCCATCGAGCTGGCGGGTCCGGTCGAGCGCCTGCGCAGCAACTTCATCAACGGCATCAAGCGGTGCCCGGTGGTGCTGCACCGGGCCTGAGATCAGCTGGCCTGAGATCAGCCGGCGCGTTCCTGCACCGTCACCCCGAGGGTGTCGAGCAGGTGCTGGCCGAAGGCGGCGAACTGGTGCCGGTCGATCGCGACAGGGACGAGGCTCGCCGCACCCTGGAGGCCGTCGATGGTCGAGCCCTGCAGCTGCGCCCTGCTGACATGCACCTGCGAGAAGTCGGCGTCGGTGAGGTCGCAGTCCCACCACGCCACACCGTCGAGCGTCGTGTCGGTGAACCTCGCGCCGATCATGCGGCAGTCCTCGAACCGGACCCGCTCGCCCTGTGCCATCGCGAAGTTGGCATCGTCGAGCACGCACCGCACGAACCGCACGTCGCGCAGCCGGGCCTGGTCGAACCGGGCACCGGACAGGCGTGCGTCGCGCACCTCCACCCGGGTGAGCGATGAGCCGTCGAAACGTGCGCCCGCCAGGTCGGCCCCGTCGACCAGCACGTCGATGAGCCGCGACTCGGCGATCATCGCGCCGACCATCGACGCCGGCCCGAGGTGGACCTCCATGAGCACCAATCGGCCGTCGTGGTCGGCGGGCAACGTCCCGGTGAGCGTCGACTCCGTCCATACGCCGTCGCCGATCGAGCCGAGTTCGGCCGTCTCGCGGTGCGCCGGCATGCGGGGCTCGACCGGCTTGTCGCTCCGCGCCGCTGACGGTACGGCGGTCTGGGTGCGCTGTCGGCGGGCCATGCCCGCACCCTACGGCTCGACATCAACCGGTGCGGTGGCAGCACCCGCCCCGCGGAGTGCCATCCTGGG
>JBEGOE010000399.1:0-4087 GCA_041182165.1 Actinomycetota bacterium | reverse complement strand
GCGGTCCGGGCGCACGTCCCGGCGGCTTCGGGGCACGCCCGGGTGGCTTCGGCGCTCGTCCCGGTGGCCCCGGTGGTCCTGGTGGCCCTGGTGGTCCTGGTGGTGCACGTCCCGGTGGTCCTGGTGGTCCTGGTGGTGCACGTCCCGGTGGTCCCGGTGGTGGCGGTCCCCGCCCCAACGGCCAGCGCCGTGCCCCGCGCAAGAAGAGCCGTGCGCGTCGGCGTCGCGACTTCGAGGCGATGGCGCCGCAGCTCGGTGGCAGCTACATCGCCTCCAACGCCCCGGTCCCCGAGGGCACCATCGTCGTCGAGCGCGGTGTGTCGGCCCAGGAGTTCGCTCCGAAGCTGAACCGCTCGGCCAGCGACGTCATCCGATTCCTCATGTCGAACGGCGAGATGGTCACGGCGACCATGACGCTCACCGACGAGCAGATGGAGCTCTTCGCCCTCGAGATCGGTGCCGAGCTGCTGCTCGTCGAAGCCGGTCAGCAGGAGGAGCTCGAGCTCCAGGCGATGTTCGACGACTCCGACGACGACATCGAGGAGCTGCAGGAGGTGCGTGCCCCGATCGTCACGATCATGGGCCACGTCGACCACGGCAAGACCACGCTGCTCGACAAGATCCGGAATGCGAACGTGGTGGCAGGCGAGGCCGGCGGCATCACACAGCACATCGGTGCGTACCAGGTGACGATCCCGACCGGGAAGATCACCTTCCTCGACACGCCTGGCCACGCGGCGTTCACCAAGATGCGGGCCCGTGGCGCGCAGGTGACCGACATCGTGGTGCTCATGGTGGCTGCCGACGACGGTGTCATGCCGCAGACGATCGAGGCGATCAACCACGCGAAGGCGGCCGACGTGCCGATCATCGTGGCGATCAACAAGATCGACAAGGAGAACGCCGACGTGCAACGCACGATGTCGCAGCTCTCCGAGCACGAGCTCGTGCCCGAGAGCTGGGGCGGCGACACGATCTGTGTCGAGATGTCGGCCCAGCAGAACCTCGGCGTCGACGATCTGCTCGAGCAGTTGCTCGTCGTCTCCGAGCTCGAAGAGCTCTCGGCCAACCCCACCGGCCGTGCCAAGGGTGCTGTGCTCGAGGCCAACCTCGACGTCGGCCGTGGCCCCGTTGCCACCATCCTCATCGACAAGGGCACCCTCAAGGTCGGCGACCCCATCGTCGCCGGCGGTGCCTGGGGCCGTGTCCGGGCCATGATCGACTCCACCGGCAAGCAGGTGAAGGAAGCCGGACCCAGCACACCCGTGCAGGTGCTCGGCCTCAGCTCGGTCCCGAACGCGGGCGACGAGTTCCGTGTCGCCCCCGATGAGAAGACCGCACGCACGGTCGGCGAGGCCCGCGAACAGCGCTCGCGCCTCACCAACCAGCGCGGCGACGCCCGCGTCCAGCGCGGCGTGAAGCTCGAGGACATCTTCAGCCAGATCCAGGCCGGCGAGGTCGCCACCCTGAACCTGGTGCTCAAGGCCGACGTCCAGGGCTCGCTCGAGGCCGTCACCGAGAGCCTGCGCCGCCTCGAGCGCGAGACGGTGAAGCTCGCCTTCGTGCACCGCGCCGTCGGTGGCATCACCGAGAACGACATCACGCTCGCGGCCGCCACCAACGCCACGATCATCGGCTTCAACGTACGTCCCGACCGCAAGGCCCGCGACCTCGCCGCCGCCGAGCACGTCGAGATCCGCACGTACGAGATCATCTACAAGCTGCTCGAGGACATCGAGCGGGCCATGGTCGGCCTGCTCGCTCCCGAGTTCGAAGAGGTGGTCACCGGCGAGGCCGAGGTCCGCGAGGTCTTCAAGGTCCCGAAGATCGGCTCCATCGCCGGTTGCCAGGTACGCACCGGTGTCATCACCCGTGGCTCCAAGGTCCGCTTCATCCGCGAGGGCGTCATCATCTGGAAGGGCGCGATCAGCTCGCTGCGCCGCTTCAAGGACGACGTCCGCGAGGTCAGGGAAGGCTTCGAGTGCGGCATCGGCCTCACCGACTTCCAGGACCTGAAGGGCGGCGACCTCATCGAGACCTTCGAAGAGCGCGAGATCGCCCGTGTCTGACCAGACCACCGATCTCGAGTTCTTCTGGGATCCAGTTTGACCATGGGCCTGGATCACCTCCCGGTGGGTGGTGGAAGTGCAGCAGCGCCGCTCGTACGTCGTCGAGTGGCGTTTCATCAGCCTGAAGGTGCTGAACGAGCAGCAGACCGCTGACTGGTACACGCCCGCATATCGCCGCGGCCATATGGCCGGGCTTGAATGCCTGCGTGTGGCCGATGCGGTCCGCCTCGCCGAGGGCAACGATGCCGTCGACCGGCTCTACACGGCGCTCGGCACCATGATCCACAACGGACAGCGGGGCCAGGCACTGCGTGACGACAGCGTCACGTTCCTCGTCGAGGCGCTCACCTCGGCGGGGCTCGACACGGCCTACGCCTCGGCGGCGCTCGACGATGCACACGACGCGCACATCCGTGCCGAGACGGCGTTGGCGCTCGAGCGCACCGGCAAGGACGTCGGGACGCCGATCATCACGTACCACCCGGGGCAGGCCGACGAAAACAGCCTGTTCGGTCCGGTCATCGCATCGATCCCCCGTGGTGACGACGCCGTGAAGCTGTGGGACGCCATCGAGCTGATCGCCACCACCAGCGGCATGGCCGAGTTGAAGCGCTCGCTGCGCTCGAAGCCGGTCTTCGACTGACCTGCGCGGGCCCTGCGCCGTCAGACGGCCGGGCGCAGGATCGCGGTGAGCGCCTCGCCGAGCGTCGACGAAGCGGCCGATGCGATCGTCGAGTGGCCCCTCACCGCGGCCTGGGATCCGCAGGAGCGCCCGGTTGCGTTCGACACATCGAGCGATGGCTGCGAGCCGAAACGACTCCATGTCGGGGAAGTACCGGTCGATCGAGCTGAGCGACAGGCCGGCCGCGCGTGCCGCCGCCTCCGGACTGAGGGTCGTGCCCTCGCCGAACAGTTCGATCGCTGCGTCGAGCACAGCCAAGCGGTTCCGTTCGCGCCGGGCATTCCTGCCATCGGACGTCGTCTCCACGGGCCACCTCCCGTCGCGCGGACTCTCTTCCCCGGGACGTCGGGATCGTCACCGGTAGGGTGGTGGTCATGAGCCGACCACGCCGTCCGGCAGCTCCCAGCACCCATCGATACCCACGTGCCGCCCGGCTCAGCGAGTCGCTGCGCGAGGTCATTGCCGAGGAGCTCACCCGCATCGACGACGAGCGGCTCGACATGGTGACCGTCACGGCCATCGACGTCGATGCCGAGATGAACCGGGCGATCGTCTACTACGACTCGCTGCTGGGCGAGGACGGCGACGGCCAGATCCTCGAGGCACTCAACGGCCACCGCGTCCGCATCCAGGGCAGCGTCGGCCGTCAGCTGCGGTCGAAGAAGACGCCGATCCTCACCTTTCGTCCCGACGAGGTCATCCGCCAGGCCGAGCACATCGAGCGGCTGCTCCAGTCGACCGAGCTCCTGCCCGAGCGGCCGCCCGCACCCGAGGACGAGGCTGACGCCGACGATGGCGAGGCGTAAGCCGGCCAGCATCCACGGGCTCGCCGTCGTTGACAAGCCCGCGGGGGTCACCAGCCACGATGTGGTGGGCATGATGCGGCGCCGCCTGCACGAACGGCGCGTCGGTCATGCCGGCACCCTCGATCCAGACGCCACCGGCATCCTCCTCGTGGGGGTCGGCAACGCGACGCGGCTGCTTCGCTTCCTGACCGCGTTGGGCAAGACGTACACCGCCGACGTCGTGCTCGGCGTCGAGACCTCGACGCTCGACGCCTCCGGCGAGGTGACCGCCACCCACGTGATGTCAGTGACTCCGGAGCAGGTGCGCGCCGTCGTCGAGCAGCATCTCACCGGGCCCATCATGCAGGTGCCGCCGATGGTCAGCGCGTTGAAGGTCGACGGCAGGCGGTTGCACGAGCTGGCCCGTGAGGGGATCGAGGTCGAGCGGCAGCCACGACCGGTCACGATCCACCGCTTCCTCGTCGAACCGACGGACGATCCGCTCGTGTACCGCATCGAGGTGACCTGTTCGTCGGGCACCTATGTGCGCA
>JBEGOE010000398.1:0-2650 GCA_041182165.1 Actinomycetota bacterium | reverse complement strand
CATCCACGTCCGCGACCCCGAGACCGGGGTGGGGTCGCGCGACACGGCGCTCTACGCCGAGGTGGCCGAGCGCAGCCGCGACAGCGGCATCGACGTCGTCTTGAACTTCACCGCAGGCATGGGCGGCGACCTCGTGCTCGGTGGCAGCGAGGAGGTCCTGCCACCCAACCCGGACGGCACCGACATGGTGGGCGCCACCGAGCGGCTCGACCACGTGCGCACCGTGATGCCCGAGATCTGCACGCTCGACTGCGGCACCATGAACTTCGCCTCCGGCGGCGACTACATCATGGTGAACACGCCCAGCGTCCTCGACTCGATGGCCAGGCAGGTGCAGGACCTGGGCGTACGCCCCGAGCTCGAGGTGTTCGACTTCGGGCACCTCGTGTACGTCCACGAGATGATCCGCAAGGGCCTCCTCGACGACCCGATCATGATCCAGCTGTGCATGGGCATCGCCTACGGCGCTCCCGACGACCCCGGCACGTTCATGGCGCTCGTCAACCAGCTGCCGCGCGACTGTGTGTTCTCGGCGTTCTCGATCGGCAAGATGCAGATCCCGTTCGTCGCCATGGCGGCGCTGGCCGGCGGCAACGTGCGCGTCGGCCTCGAGGACAACCTCTACCTCGGGCCCGGCCACAAGGCCACGAACGCCGAGCTGGTCGCCAGGGCGAAGCAGATCCTCGAAGGCATGAACGTCCGCGTCAAGGGCCCGCAGGAGGTCCGCGACGACCTGAAGCTCGTCAAGCACGGCTGACCCATGGCGACTGAAGCTCCTCTGCGCCGCGTCGGCCTGCTGGGCGGTGGCGTCATCGGCGGCGGCTGGGCCGCACGCTTCCTCCTGAACGGCGTCGATGTCGTGATGTACGACCCCGACCCCGACGCCGAGCGCACGGTCGGGGAGGTGCTGGCGAACGCACGCCGCGCGCTGCGCAAGCTGGTCATGCCGGCGCCGCCCACCGAGGGCACCCTCACGTTCGTCGCGACGCCGGAGGAGGCCGCCACCGACGTCGACTTCGTGCAGGAAAGCGCGCCCGAACGGATGGAGCTGAAGCAGGAGCTGCTCCGCCGGGCGAGCGCCGTTGCACCGGCGCACGTGGTGTTCGGCTCGTCGACCTCGGGCCTGCTGCCCACCGAGCTGCAGCGGGACATGACGCATCCCGAGCGCCTGGTGGTGGGCCATCCGTTCAACCCGGTGTACCTCATGCCGCTCGTCGAGATCTGCGGCGGCGAGCTGACGTCCGAGGCGACGAAGGACCGGGCCGTCGACGTCTACACCGCGCTCGGCATGCGTCCCCTGCGGCTGGGCAAGGAGATCGACGGCTTCGTCGCCGACCGGCTCATGGAGGCGCTGTGGCGCGAGGCGCTGTGGCTCGTGAACGACGGGATCGCCACGGCCGAGGAGATCGACGACGCGATCCGTTTCGGGCCCGGGCTGCGGTGGAGCTTCATGGGCACGTTCCTCGTGTATCGCATCGCCGGTGGCGAGGCCGGTATGCGCCACTTCATGGCGCAGTTCGGCCCGGCCCTGCAGTGGCCGTGGACCAAGCTGATGGACGTCCCCGAGCTCACCGACGAGCTGCTCGACACCATCGTGCAGCAGTCCGACGCCCAGGCCGGCACGGCGTCGATCCGCGAGCTCGAACGGCTCCGCGACGACTGCCTCGTCTCGGTCATCCAGGCGCTGCGCACCAACGACTTCGGTGCGGGGCAGGTGCTCGACCGCTACGAGCGCGACCTGTTCGATCGTGCCGGCGCCACCACGCCCGCGACACCCGATCTCACCGCACCGTTGCGCCTCTATGACGTGCGGGTGCCCACCGAGTGGGTCGACTACAACGGCCACACCAACGACAGCCGGTACATGCAGCTGTCGAGCGAGGCAGGCGACCGGTTCCTGAGGTTCATCGGCATGGACGCCGACTACCTCGCGTCGGGGCGCAGCTTCTTCACGGTCGAGAGCCACATCAACTACCTCGCGCAGTCGCGCGCCGGCGACGCCCTCTACGTCACGATCCAGCTCGTGTCGCACGACGCGAAGCGGCTCCGCCTCTTCACCGCCATGCACCGCGCCGACGACGACTCGTTGGTCGCGACGGCCGAGCACATGATGCTCCACGTCGACACGGTGGCCGACAAGGCGTCGCCGATGGACTCGGCGATCACTGCGACGCTCGACGCGATCGCTGCGCACCACTCGCTGCTGCCGCTGCCCGCACAGGCCGGCCGCCACATCGGCCAGGGGCGATGACCCGGAGCGCCGTCGTCATCGGTACCGGCCCGCGTGCAGCCGGTTGGGCGACCCGCTTCCTGGCCGCTGGATTCGACGTCACCGTCGACGACGCAACGACCGCCGACGGCGTCGGGGTGCGGTGGCCCGCAGCAGAGCGACTCGGCCTCTTCCCGGGCGCGGCACTGACGCGGCTGTCCGTCGGGACGACACCGGCCATCATCACCGGCGCCGACATCGTGCAGGTCGTCGGCAATGCGACCGCCCCCGCAGGCGCACGCCTGATCGGTACCGATGCCTCGGCACGCGCCCACGAACCGATCCACCTCCTGCCGCTCGTCGAGATCGATGCCACGCTCGACGCCCCCGCACTCGTCGCGCTCTACCGCTCGATCGGTATGGCACCGTGCACACCCGACA
>JBEGOE010000397.1:0-3126 GCA_041182165.1 Actinomycetota bacterium | reverse complement strand
CCCGCTGCAGCGCAGCCTCGGCAGGCTGGTGCGGGCCTTGGCGTTCGTGGCGCTCGCCTTCTGCGTCGCCGTCATTGCTGCCGAACTGCTCCACGGCCACGGGTGGGGTCAGGCGGTCATCGCCGGCGTCAGCCTCGCGATCGCCGCCATCCCTGAAGAGTTCTCGATGGTCTACACGCTGTACCTGGCGCTGGGGGCGTGGCGCCTCGCGCAGGACCGCGCGCTGGTGCGTCGGTTGCCGAGCGTCGAGACCCTGGGGTCGACGACCGTCATCTGCACCGACAAGACCGGCACCCTCACCGAGGGCCACCTCTCGCTGTTTGCGACCTGGACATCCGAGGGAGGCATCGAGCGCGCCGACCGAACGATCGGCGGCGCCGGCACCCAGCTGCTCGCGGCGGCGGTCCGGGCCTGCGAGCCCGACCCGTTCGACCCGCTCGACCTCGCGATCATCGACACGGCGAGGCACCACGGCGTCGATGTCGACGGCCTCCACGCCGCTCATCTCGTGGGCGACTGGCCGTTCGACCCGGCCGACAAGTACCTGACGCACGCCTGGACCGACGGGCCGAACGGCACAGTGAGGCAGGTGGCGGCAAAGGGCTCGATCGAAGGCATCGTCGCCCACAGCCACGCCGATGCGTCGGCGCGCAGGGCGGTCGCCGCCGCCAACGCCACCTTCACCGGCGACGGCATGCGCGTGATCGCCGTCGCCTCGGGAACGGCGCCCGTGTCGTCCGCCGGGCGGGCCGACGACGAGGCCGGCCTCGTCCTGCGCGGCATCATCGCCTTCAGCGATCCCTTGCGCAGCGGCGTCGCCGAGGCGCTGGCCGAGTGCCGGGCGGCCGGCATCCGGGTGATCATGATCACCGGCGACCATCCGGCCACAGCCCACGCGATCGCCGAAGGACTGCGGCTGCCGCACGACCTCGACGGCGAGGACCTGATCGCCACCGGTGACGACCTCGACGCCGCCGACCCGGCGGAGCTCGACCGGTTGACGGCCACGGCGAACGTGTTCGCTCGCACGCGGCCCGAGCAGAAGCACCTGCTCGTCGCAGCGCTCCGACGACAGGGTGAGGTCGTGGCGATGCCCGGTGACGGCATCAACGACGCCCCGGCGCTACGCGAGGCCGACATCGGTGTGGCGATGGGTGAGCGCGGCACCGAGGTGGCACGTGCTGCCGCGTCGATCGTGCTGCTCGACGACAACTTCACGTCCATCGTCCGTGCCGTCCGCGACGGACGCCGGATCTTCGACAACCTCACCCGCGCCTTCGCGTACCTGATCGCGTTCCACCCGCCGCTGCTGCTGGGAGCGCTGGTGATCCCGATGCTCGGGAAGCCGTTGCTGCTGCTGCCCATTCATCTCGTCGTGCTCGAGCTGCTGCTGCACCCGATCGTCTCGCTCGTGTTCCAGGCCGAGCCGGCCGAGCCGGACACGATGCGCCGGCCGCCGCGCCCGGTCGGCGACGCCCTGCGGCTGCGGGCGCTCGCCCTTCCCTACGCGGTGGGCGCCGCCTTGGCCGCAGCACTGGTGATCGCGTACGTGATCGCGCTGGGCGCCTGGCCGGAGGACCAGTCCCGTGCCTTCGCGTTCGCGGCGTTGCTCGCCAGCCAGCCCGTGCTGCTGCTCGGCATGCGCAGCCCCGAGCGGCCCCTCTGGCGCAGCAGTCGTCCGTGGACCGCGACGCTGACCGTCGTCGCCGTCGTGCTCGTCGTCGCCACCCCTGCCGTCGTGTACCTGCCGCCGCTGGCCGACCTGCTCCACCTCGCTCCGTTCCCCGCGGCATGGTGGTCCGGCGTCCTCGCGGTGGCGTCCGTGCCGGCGTGGTTCGAGCCCCTGAAGGGATGGCGATCGGGCAGCCGCCTCGTCGTACACTCCGCCGCGTGATCGCCCGCGCCCATCTCGCCGGTGATCACGATGGGTGACCTGGTCGGGACGCTCCTCATCTGTGGGCTCGTCAGCGCGTTCGAGCCGTTCACCATCGGTGGGCTGCTCATCGTGATGTCGGGTGCCCGCCCGGGGCCGAACGGGCGTGCCTTCGTCGCCGCGGGCTTCGTCGTGCAGACAGCGATCCTGGTTGTCGCCGGCCAGCTCGTCGGCGGCCTCGAGTCGCAGGAATCGGGGGTCGGGCGATCGTTCCTGGGCCTGCGCATCGCGCTGGGCGTCGCCCTCGTCGTCGTCGGCCTCCGGCTGCGGCGGCCGTCGTCGAAGCCCGCCGAGGAGGTGCCCGCAGTGTTCGCCCGACTGCAGCAGCTGAGGCCACGCACCGCGTTCGTGGCAGGCGCCCTCTTCTGCGACTACCAGGGTCCGATCGTGGGTGCGGTGGCGCTCGCGGCGACCGACGTCGGCACGGGTGGCCAACTCGTCGCGATCGCCGGCTACACCCTGCTGGCCACCGGTCTGCCACTCACGCTGGTGGTGGTGACCGAGCGATCGGCCGCCATGCGGCTGCGGTTCGCGCGGGGCGTTGGCGCGGTCATGGCGCGGCGCCGAGTCATCGGTTCGTGGCTCGCGATCGGCATCGGCGCGCTGGTCGTGTTCGACGCCATCGCCAGCTGGGTCGCATCGCGCTGACACGTGCCGGTGGGACACGCCCGCTGATGCCGAACGTCGCGGGGCGCACACCTACCATCGCTGCCGATGAGCACCGATGCCGCCTCCTCCGACGAGCTCGCTCCCGGGCACCTCACGGTCGACGGCTGCTTCAACTTCCGCGACGCGGGCGGCTGGCCGCTCGAGGGTGGCGGCCGGATGCGGCTCGGCCGCCTGTTCCGCTCGGAAGACGCCACCCGACTCACCGCCGCCGGCCGTGCCACCGTCGACGCGCTCGACCTCGTCGCCGTCGTCGACCTGCGCCAGGACACCCAGTTCGCCAGGCCCCATCGCTTCGTGGCCGACGAACGGACGATCCACGTCGCTCTGGTCGACCGGGTGATCGACCCGGACAACCCACCCACGATGGGCGTGCCGTCCGACATCGCCGACCTCTACGAGGCGATGATCGAGAGCAGCGCCCCACGGATCGCGCGCGCCCTCGACGCAGTGGCCGTCGGCCTCGTCGACGGACCGGTGCTCGTCCACTGCGCGTACGGCAAGGATCGCGCCGGGCTCGTCTCGGC
>JBEGOE010000396.1:0-2597 GCA_041182165.1 Actinomycetota bacterium | reverse complement strand
GGGCCGCTGTGGTGCCGCGGTTCGAGGTCGTCGCCGTCGATGCGATGCAGGTGTACCGGGGGATGGACATCGGCACAGCCAAGCCCACCGCCGCCGACCGTGCCGCCGTGCCGCACCACGGGCTCGACCTCGTCGACCCCGACCACGACTTCGCAGTGGCCGAGTTCACGGCCATCGCCGCAGCCGCGATCACCGACATCGCAGCGCGCGGCAACCGGGCCGTGCTCGTTGGAGGTACGGGCCTGTACCTGCGCACGCTCACCGACCCGATGGACATGCCGGGCAGTTGGCCCGACCTGCGGGCCGTGGTCGAGGCTCGGGCGGCGGTCGAGCCGATCGCTGACCTCCACGCCGAACTGGCTGCGCTCGACCCGCTCGCCGCGTCGCGCATGGAGCCGTCGAACACCCGGCGCATCGTCCGAGCACTCGAGGTATGCCTCGGCAGCGGCCGACCGTTCAGCTCCTTCGGGCCGGGCCTGCAGTCCTACCCGCCGGTGGCGTTCCTGCAGGTGGGTCTGCGCTGGGAGCGCCCGGTGCTCGCCAGGCGCATCGAGCAGCGGGTCCACCGGATGATGGCGGAGGGGCTTCTCGCCGAGGTCACCGGTCTCGCCGATCGCTACCCGCGCTGGTCGCGCACCGCACGCCAGGCACTCGGGTACAAAGAGCTCGTCGACCACCTCGAGGGGGCGGTGTCGCTCGACGAGGCCGTCGCCTCGATCGTGCTGCGCACCCGGCAGTTCGCCGTCCGGCAGGAGCGGTGGTTCCGCCGAGACCCACGCGTACAGTGGATCGACATCCACGACGATCCGGTCGCCGAGGCGTTGCCGGTGATCGGAACGCTGCTGTCATGAAGCTCGAGCTCACCAAGCACCACGGTCTCGGCAACGACTTCCTCGTCGCGTTCGATCCACCGGTCGATGATCTGGCCGCGCTTGCCCGTCAGCTGTGCGATCGACGCCGAGGTGTGGGTGCGGACGGTCTGCTGATCGTCCGGCCGGCGGCTGGGTACACCGCCCGCATGACCCTCCACAACGCGGACGGCTCCACGGCCGAGATGAGCGGCAACGGCATCCGCTGCTTCGCCCAGGCCATGGCGATGCGCAACGAGTCGCTCGAGCCGCAGACCATCCTCACCGACGCCGGGCCCCGCCTCGTGCACTTGTTCGCCACCGACCGGGCCGACACCGTCGAGGCCAGCGTCGACATGGGCGAGGTCGCCGCCATCGGCGCGCCCGACGGGTGGGGGGCGATCGGGTGCGACCCGAATCGGCCGGTCGCACACCTCAGCCTCGGCAACCCGCACACGGTGGTGGGCGTCGACGACGTCGCCGCGGTCGATCTGCTGACGCTGGGCCGCCAGGTGCCGGGCACGAACCTCGAGATCGTCGAGCCCGGGCCCGAACTGCACGGCATCACCATGCGCGTCCACGAACGCGGTGCCGGCATCACCGAGGCCTGCGGCACCGGTGCGTGCGCCAGTGCGTGGGCGGCCCGGGCCTGGGGTCTCGTGCCGGCGAGCACCCGGGAAATCGTGGTGCACATGGACGGCGGAAGTGCGAAGGTGCACATCGACGAGCCCGGCCCCGGACGGGTCACCCTGGTCGGCCCCTCGGTCTTCATCGGTCACATCGTCGTCGACATCGCACAGGCAGCCTCATGACCACTCCGTACAACCAGGCACTCGGCGCCACGCTCATCGAGCGCACCAAGCGGGAACGCATCGTGCTCGTCGGCGTCACCCTGCCCGGCCACACCGAGGCCGACACCGAGGCGGGCCTCGACGAGCTCTCGCTGCTCATCGACACCGCCGGCGCCGACGAGGCAGGTCGGCTGGTGCAGCGCCGCGACTCGCCCGATCACACGTGGTTCATCGGCAAGGGCAAGGTGGAAGAGCTCCGGCAGCTCTGCCTCGAGGTCGATGCCGACACCGTGGTGTTCGACAACGACCTCAGCCCGGCGCAGCAGTTCAACCTCGAGAAGCTGCTCGGTCGCACCGCCATCGACCGCACGGCGGTCATCCTCGACATCTTCGGCCAGAACGCCCACACCCTCGAGGGCAAGGCGCAGGTCGAGCTGGCGCTGCTGCGGTACCGCCTTCCCCGCCTGCGGCGCGGTGTGAAGGGCAACATGTCGCAGCAGAGTGGCGGCATCGGAACACGAACCAAAGGCAAGGGCGAAACGAAGCTCGAGACCGACCGCCGCACCCTGGCGCGCCGGATCACCAAGCTCGAACAGGAACTTGCCGGGCTGCACGAGACGCGGCGGCTGCAGCGCAAGAGCCGCAATCGCAGTGGCCTCGCCGCCGTCACGATCGTCGGCTACACCAACGCCGGCAAGAGCACGTTGCTGAACCGGCTCACCCAGGCCGGCGTGCTGGTCGAGGACCGGTTGTTCGCCACCCTCGACCCCACCACCCGCCGGCTCAGCCTCCCGGGCGGCGAGCCCGTGCTGCTCACCGACACCGTCGGCTTCGTCCGACGCCTGCCGCACGGCCTGATCGAGGCGTTCAAGGGCACGCTCGAGGTGGCCAGCACCGCCGACTTCCTCGTGCACGTGGTCGACTCGTCGGCCGCCGACCCGGAGGGCCAGATCACTGC
>JBEGOE010000395.1:0-7332 GCA_041182165.1 Actinomycetota bacterium | reverse complement strand
ACGAAGGCGAGCACCTTCGCCACGGCCTCGTAGAGGGAAACCGGGATCTCGTCGCCCACCTCACACGACCGCCACAGGGCACGGGCGAGAGGCTTGGCCTCGACGATCGGCACGCCCGACGCGAGCGCCTTCTCCCTGATGCGTGCCGCCACCGATCCGACGCCGGCGGCGATCACCCGCGGTGCGCCGCCCTTGGCCGGGTCGTACTGCAGGGCGATCGCCACGTGGGTCGGGTTGGTGACGACCACCGTGGCGTCCGGCACCGCAGCCATCATCCGGTTGCGGGTCATCGACATCTGCATCGCCCGGATCCGCTGCTTGACCAGCGGGTCGCCCTCAGTGCTGCGGAACTCGTCGCGCACCTCCTGCTTGGTCATCTTGAGGTCGAGGAGCTTGTTGCGGCGCTGGTACAAGAAGTCCACGAACGCGATGCCGATGATCGCGAAGCAGACCGAGCGTGTCATCGCCATCAGGCTCCGGCCCGAGATCGCCATGCCCTCCATGAGCGGCACCCGGCCGTTCGACGACAGGTCGGCAGCGACCGTGTTGATGTACGGCCAACACAGCCACGTGATGATGGCCGCCTTGGCGACCTGCTTTCCCGTCTCGAACAACGACGGACCCGAGAACAGCTTCTTCACACCCTGGATCGGGTCGAGCCGGCGGAAGTCGGGCTTCAGCGGGTGCAGCGACAGCACCAGACCGATCTGCGCGAACTGGGAGACGATGGCGACGCCGGCACAGATGACGAGGAACGGGAGCACGGCCATCAGACCCGCTCGCAGCGACTGGCCGAGGAAGCGTACGGCTGCCGTCGCGCTGGGCTGCTCGGCCACGGCCTGGGTGGCCATGAACCCGGAGGTGACGGCGTCGGACATGCTGCGCACGAGCATCGGGATGAGGTACGTGGCGGCGAGGAGCGTGATCCACGGCCCGAGATCCTGGGACTTGGCGACCGTCCCCTTCTTCTTGGCATCCCGCTTCTTGCGGTCGCTGGGTGCCTCTGTCTTTCCCTCACGTTTTCCCATCGGTCACCCCGTGAACACACCGGAGACGGCACGGATGCTGCGGCCCACCAGCGAGTCGACCGACTCGGGCAGGAGCATCAGCGTCCCGGCGAGCAGGGTGAACGCGAGGAACGTCTTCACTGCGAAGCCGATGACGAGGATGTTGAGCTGTGGCGCTGCCTTGCCGAGGAAGCCGAGCGCCACCTCGGCGCAGAAGAGGGCGGTCAGGACGGGCAGTGCGATCTCGATCGCTGCGGCGAGGTGGATGCCGATCAGCCCGACCAGTGACTCCACCACCTTGCCCGTGTCGATCTCGCCCAGCGGCGCTGCATCGACCGAGCGGATGAAGGCGCGCACCACCATCACGTGGCCGTTGATCGCGAAGAGCACGGCGACACCGAGCACCTGGTGGAGGCGGCCGATGGGCGTCGACATGTTGCCCGACAGCGGGTCGATGACGCCGCCGAGGCTGAAGCCGACCTGGAGGTCGATCAGCTGGCCGGCAGATTCGATCGCCGAGAAGATGACGAGCACGAAGAGGCCGAGGACGAAGCCGGCAAGCAACTGGGCGAACATGGCACCGACGAGGCCCATGGTCGACAGGTCGCCCACCGCGGCACCGACCCGGCCGGCGAGCAGGAACGACATCGCCACGGCGAGCCCCACCCGCACCCGACGAGGGATCGCCGGCGAGTTGAACGGCGGGCACACCATGACCCATGCGCCGGCCCGCACGAGCACGAGGCTGAAGCCCACCAGTGCCGCGGGGTCGACGAGGAGCTGCACAGGGTCAGCCCCTCAGCAGTGCAGGGACGCTGTTCATGAGCTCGCGGCTGAACTCGACCAGTGAGGCGAGCATCCAGTTGCCGCTCACCGCGATGACGATCGCGGAACCGATGAGCTTGGGCACGAAGGTGAGGGTCTGCTCCTGGAGCTGGGTCACCGACTGCAACAGGCCGATGACCACACCGACGGCGAGAACGACGATGAGGAACGGGCCGGCGAGCTTGGCGGTCACGAGCAGAGCCCGGGTGCCGATGTCGATCACTTGTTGGCTGGTCACGGGATCCCCGTCATCCGTAGGAGTTGAGCAAGGTGCCGACGACGAGCATCCAGCCGTCGAGCATCACGAAGAGCAAGAGCTTGAACGGCAAGGACACGAACGATGGAGGGAGCATCATCATCCCCAGTCCCATCAGCACGGCCGAGACCACGAGGTCGATGATGAGGAACGGCACGAAGATCACGAAGCCGATGATGAAGCCGCTCTTCAGCTCCGACAGCACGAACGCCGGCACGAGCGCTGTCAGCGGCACGTCCTCACGGGCCACCGGCTGCGGCGTGTCGGACGCGTCGAGGAACATCGACAGCTCGCCTTCCCGTGTGTGCGACAGCAGGAACTCGCGCAGCGGCCCCTGTGCCTCCTCGAGCGCCTGCGAGGTGGTGATCTCCCCGGCGAGCAGCGGGTCGAGCGCCTCGGTCTTCATCTGATTCAGGGTCGGACCCATCACGAACAACGTCAGGAACACGCTCAGGCCGACCACCACCTGCTGCGGCGGCACGGTTGGCAGGCCGAGCGCGTTACGGGTCAGTGAGAGCACGATCACGATGCGGGTGAACGAGGTGCAGAGCACGAGCAGGCTCGGGGCAACCGATAGCACCGTCAGGATGAGGATGATGACGACGGAGTTCGACGAGTCCTTGGAGACGTCGGGGAACGACACGTCGATGCTGGCGTCGGCACCGCTGCCCGAGTCACCGTCGTCGTTCGCGAACGGGGTGCGCGACGTGATGTCGTCGATGCGGTCGACCGGTGTGGTGGAGCGATCGATGCTGGGCCCGAGGTTCGACGACATCGAGCCATCGGTGTCCGACCTGAGCACGGGAACGGCGGGCGGGGTCGGCGGGGTCGGCGCGGCTTCGGCCACGCTGCCACCCGGACCGAAGGCGGTCAGACAGAAGGCGACCAGCGCGATGCCGACCGCAGCGCACAGGCGGACAGAGCGGCGACTCGGGCGAGGCGCCGTGCACATGTCAGGCACGTCGAGCGGTCGCTTCACGAAGCGAGTCGAGCAGCGACGCCGAACGGACGGGCGCGCCGGGCACGATCGCCTCGCGCACCACGGTGGCCTCGTCGTCGGCCTCGACGTGGAGCATCCACGCAGCGAGGTCCATCTCGGCGAGCACCTGGGGCGCCGTCGCGTCACACGCACCGACGAGGAACACCTTCTCGGCGAACTGCACCGCGATGACCTGCGATGTGCGACCGACACCGAGCCGGCCGAGCACCCGCAGACCGCGCCGGCTGCCGTTGGTGCCCTTGCTCGAGCTCGAGCCCGACGATGCCGACCGGCGCGACGAGCCCATGCTCGGGCGTCGCGACGCTCTCGGCGATGACGATCCGCCGAGGCCCTGTCGGCGACGCATGATGACGTAGCCGCCGAACATCAGGCCGAGGACGATCGCGAGCGACACGACCATCCGGACGACGAGCTCCCCGAAACCGACCTCCGTCATCGCTGATCGCCGGCGGGGATGATCTCGGTGATCCGGATGCCGAACTCCTCGTCGATCACCACCACCTCGCCCGACGCGATGCGGCGGCCGTTCACGAGCAGGTCGATCGGCGACCCGGCGAGGCGGTCGATCTCGACCACCATCCCCGGGGCCAGGGCGAGGACGTCGCGTACGGGCATCGTCGTCCGGCCGAGCTCGGCCGTCACGAGCAGCTCGACGTCGTGCAACACCGACATCGCCGAGGTCGCCGGTGCCATCGCATGACCTGCGATCGAATCGACGGATGCAGGCTCGTACACCGGGGCAGCGCTGACGCTCGGCGACGGGGCGGCGGCATCCGGTGCCGCAGCGATGTCGTGGCCGATCACGATCGCGGCGAGCGCGGTGAGCGACCCGGCGTCGAGGATCATCGCCGTCGTCGTGGGGAGCGGGATGGTGTTGCGTCGGACGACGTCACCCGAGAGCTGCAGCCCGGTGACCGTTGCGATCGACTGGACCGCCGCCAGAAACGCCTTGTCGAGCAATGCCTGGTTCGCCTGCAGGCGGTCGGCCACGTCATCGTTCACCGCGAGGACGACCATGCCGGCCGCGTCGCCGGTGAAGACCATGCGGAGGACCTGATCGCCCTCGTCGATCGGCCAGTCGCCGTTGCTCCTGGCCTCGTCGCCGAGGCCCAGCTGCTCGGCCAGCACGAGAGCTGCTGCCTCGATCGCCGCTGTCAGCGTCACACTCGGAATGGATGTCTCCGTCACGTCAACTCCTGTTTCGCCGTGAGGCCCGGATGGGGTGACGCAGACAGTGCCGTGCGGTGGCGATCTGTCAGGCAGGTCGTGACTGGGACCCGCTCAGCGAGATCTTCACCGGCTGCCGGTACTCGCTCGGGTCGGCCTGCCCGTCGATCACGATGGCCAGGCGACGGTGCCGCCGGCCGATCCGCGCCCGGTGCGTCGCCGTGTCACCCACCATCAGCATCAGCGGCTCCTCGAGCGGATGGCTGAGCGGGACGACGTCGCCGACACGGAGCTGCACGATGTCGTGCGCCGTCATCTCGAGCTGCCGGAACTGCGCCGACACGGTCACCGGAGTCTCGTTGACGTGCTCGTTGAGACGCAGTCGCGACTCGGCGATGTTGGCCATGTTCTGGCTGCCGTACAGGGAGGTGGCCGACAGGGCCTCGAGGTGCGGCTGGAGGCTCGAGAAGGGGATGCAGAGCGTTGCGTAACCGGCGACGCTCTCGATGCGGATCTCGTAGGTCACGACGATGACCATGTCGGTCGGGGCCGCCACCTGCGCGTACTGCGGGTTCGACTCCTGACTCATGATCTTGGGCTCCGTCGCCACGACCGGCTCGAACGCGTACCGCAACTCGGGCAGCGCGCGCTCGATGATGCCACGGATGAGTTGGAGCTCGAGCTCGGTGAGTGGGCGCGACGGGTGATCGCCGCGGCCCGCCCCGCCCATCATCAGCTCCGCGGCGCAGAACGCGATCTCGAGCGGCAGCTGAAAGACGGCGGCGCCCGACAGCGGGCTCAGGCTCAGGAGCGTGAGCAGGTTGGGGTTCGCGAGGTCGCGCACGTACTCGTCGTACGAGTGCTGCTCGATCGACTGGATCGTCACCTGCGTGACGCTCCGGAGCTGCGACGCCAGCATCGTCGAGAAGTTGCGGGCGAACGTCTCCTGCACGATCTGCATGGTGCGGACGTGCTCTCGTGACAGCGTGTTCTGCTGGCGGAAGTCGTAGACCTTGGGGTCGCTGCGGTTGCCGCGGTCGCGCTGGGCGGGGAGCTTCTGGTCGACGGGCATGGCGTGGGCCTCTCGGGGCTCGGGGTGGTGGATGGGTCAGGTGAACGGTCGGGTGGATCGAGGGGCACCGGCGCCTCGATCAGCGCTTGAGGTTCACGACCTCCTGGAGCACCTCGTCGGCAGTGGTGATCACTCGGGCGTTCCCCTGGAAGCCGCGCTGGGCGACGATGAGGCGGGTGAACTCCTCGGCGAGATCGACGTTCGAGCCCTCGAGGGTGCCCCATGCGAGCAGGCCGCGCCCACCGCTTCCCGGCGTCCCGATCTCCGGCTCGCCCGAGTTCGGGCTCTTCATCCATGCGCCGCCAACCCGCTCGAGGCCGACAGGGTTGACGAACACCGCAATGGCGAGCTGGCCGATCGTGCGGCTGCGGCCGTTGGAGTAGTTGCCGGTGATGACGCCCTGCTGGTTGATCGTGAACGCCTGCAGGGTGCCGGCGGAGCCGCCGTCCTGGTTCTTGATGCCCGCCGTGGTGGCACCGGCGAACTGGGTCAGGCGGCCGGGCGACGAGGCCCCACCGAGCGCCAGGCTGATCGCACCGGTGAAGCCCGGGATCTGGCCACCGGCGATGTTGATGTCGCGGTCGACCGGCGCGGTGAGCTCACCGTTGGCGTCGAAGGTCAGCGCCGCATCGGTGAGGGTGACGGCCGTGCCCGGCGAGCCATAGCTGGCCGACGCCGTCCACGAGTTCGCCGCCGACTTCGTGAACTGCACGTTGATCGGGGTGCTGTTGCCCTGGGTGTCGTAACCGGTGAGCGTGAGTGTGGTCGAGTAGCCGATCGCGGCCGCAGCCGACAGGTTGCCGCCGAGGTCGACCATCGATGTCTGCTTGGGGCTCAGCAGGTCACCCACGCGGATCTCCACCGGACCCGGATCGGCGTTGGTGTTCACGTTGCCGCTGACGTCGCCCTGCCAGCCCTGCACGAGGTTGCCCTCGACCGTGGTGAGGTTGCCGTTCGCGTCGAGCGTCAGCGCGCCGCTGCGGGTGAACATCTGGCCGGCGGCACCGTTGACGACGAAGAACCCGTCACCCTGGATCGCCACGTCGGTGTTGCGGCCGGTCGACTGGATGGCACCCTGGGTGAACGACTGCATCGTGCCCGCCAGGCGCGCCCCGAGGCCGATCTGCGCTGCGCTCGCCCCGCCCGCCGTGTCGGTCGGTGCGTTGGCACCCAGCAGGGTCTGGGTGAGCACGTCGGAGAAGATGGCGGTCGAGCTCTTGAAGCCGACGGTCGAGACGTTGGCGATGTTGTTGCCGACGACGTCGAGCATGGTCTGGCTGTTGCGCATGCCGGAGAGGGCACTGGACATGGAGCGGATCATGGGAGTTCCTTTGCTGGTGGGTCGGACGAGATGCCGGGGTTCGAGGGGCGGTCAGGCGGGCGTTGCGGTGGAGATCGACTTCACCGATGCGAGAGGAATGTCCGTGGTGCCCGCTTTCAGCACGGTGGTCGCGCCATCGAAGGCCACACCGGTCACGAGAGCCGACACGGTTGCGCCGTCCTTCTCGAGGTAGGTGACCTGTTTGCCGATCACGGCGCCGCCGAGCGTGAGGCGGTTCGCCGAGCTCGACTCGGTGAGCGTGCTCGAGATCGCCTCGAGCTTGTCGACGACGCTCAGCTGCGCGGACTGCGAGATCATCTCGGACGAGTCCATCGGCTTGCTCGGGTCCTGGTACTTGAGCTGGGCCACGAGGAGCTTCAGGAATGCCTCGCGGTCGAGGGTCGGTGAGCCGACAGTGGCGGACTTGGCTGCACCGGCCGTGGCGACTGCCGTCGCTGCGGCGGCCCCGATGGGGATCGTCGACGTGGCTGCAGGGATCGTGTTCATGGTGTCCTCGTTCAGATGAGCAGGTCGAGCCCGGCGTCGGCCGAGCCGCTGCGGATGGTCGTGATGAGCGGTGGTTGCGCAGTGGTCGAGGCCGTGGCGCCACCGAGCGACGGAGCGCCACGGGGGCCGCCATCGTCGGCACGGGCCTGCCGTTGCCCGGCACGGTCGCCCGAGCCC
>JBEGOE010000394.1:0-6820 GCA_041182165.1 Actinomycetota bacterium | reverse complement strand
CCCCGAACACCTCAGCCCCGGTCGGAGATCTCGCCGATCGGTCCGGCACCGTCCACCCTCGACGTGACGGCACGTGCGATCTCGCGCAGCCGTACCGAGCCGTTGCGTCTGGTCGCCGCATCGACCAGGTCGTCGAACGTGTCGAGGTCACGAGCGGCAGGCAGGCGCTCGACGCTCCGCCCCAGTGCGTGCAGCCGCCGCAACTGGGCGAGCCCAGTGTTCGAGGCGCTCATCGGCACGCCGGTGAACACACCCGGATCGGCGTAGTGCAGCCCGATCGCCCAATAGCCGCCATCGACCGCCAGGCCGATCGCATCGCGGCCTCTGGTCAGCGCTGCCAGCGCAGCTCCGAGCGCGCCGACGACATGCGGGGTCTCCATACCGACGATCACGCCGGACCCGAGCTCGGCGAAACCGTTCGCCAGGCGCGCAGCCAGTCCGTCGCCACGTTGCGGCACGGCGCGCCAAGCCGGCCGAAGCCAACCGCGGGGGTCACCGTCGAACAGCAGCACCCGTTCGAACACGGTCGGCGACACGATGGCGAGCCGGTCGATGGCGTCGAGCGTGTCGGAGAGTGCTGCACCGGCGATCGCACACGCCTCGTCGGGCGTGCACGGTGGGCACAACCGCGTCTTCACATGTCCGGGACGTGGCTCCTTGGCGATGACGGCGATGTGCATGGCGATCACCCGAACGTCGACGGTTCGTCACGCAGGATGCGCCCCATGTCCTGCACGGCACGGACGGTCCCACGCACGGTGCCGGTCACCTTCGATCGGCCGGCGCGCTCGTGGTAGGCGACCGGTACTCCGTGGATGCGCAATCCGGCCTGCGAGGCGCGCAACACCATCTCGAGCGGCCAGCCGGACCTCCGATCGCGCAGGGCGAGCGCGAGCAGTTCGGCGCGTCGGGCCGCACGCATCGGGCCGAGGTCGCCCAGAGCCACCTTGGTGCGGCGGCGGACCTCACGCGCGAGCACCCGATTCGCAAACCGGGCGTGCACCGGCCACGCGCCACGAGCAGCGACCCTCTCCCCGATCACGAGGTCGGCGTCACCGCGCTCGAGGAAGGCGACCAGGAGAGGGAGTGCGATCGGGTCGAGCGATGCGTCGCAGTCCATGAAGCACACGATGTCGTCCGTTGCGGCCTCCAGGCCGCGCCAGCACGCCGACCCGAAGCCGCGCACCGGCTCGCGCACCACCGTCGCCCCGGCCTTCGCTGCGAGCTCGGCGGTCGCATCCGTCGACCCGTTGTCGACGACGATCGGTCGGTAATCGGCCGGCATCCGCTCGAGCACCCACGTGATCGCAGCGGCTTCGTCGAGTGCGGGAAGGATCACGTCGGGCACGGTGAGCTCCGGAGTCGGTCGGGGATCACCGGCAGCCGCCAAGCGGACAGCTGCGCGACGATCGAGAGGAGTGGAGGCATGGATCGATGAGGGTGCTGGTCACCGGCGGTGCCGGGTTCATCGGGTCGCACGTGGTCGACGAGTTGGTCGACGGAGGCCACGAGGTCGTGGTCATCGACGATCTCGACCCGGCAGCACACACGGGGATGCCTGACGGACTGAACCCGGCGGCGACGTACGTCTGGGGTGACGTCCGCGACGGTGAGCTCGTCGCCGCGCTGGTCCGCGGCACCGACGCGGTCTGCCACCAGGCGTCGAAAGTCGGCCTCGGTGTCGACTTCGCCGACGTCGGCGAGTACGTGTCGCGCAACGACCTCGGCACCGCCACGCTGCTTCGTGCGCTCCACGACGCCGAATTCGCCGGCCGGCTGGTGCTCGCCTCGAGCATGGTGGTGTACGGCGAGGGCCGATACCGATGTGCGGAACACGGTGTCGTGCGGCCCGGTCCGCGGGTCGTGGCCGATCTCGAGGCCGACCGCTACGAGCCGCCCTGCCCGGTGTGCGGTGCCCGCTTGACACCCGAATCGGTGCCCGAGGACCACGGCCTCGACCCACGCAACGTGTACGCGAGCACCAAGCTCGCACAGGAGCACCTCTGCGCCGCTTACGCCAGGGAACACCCGGGCACGGTCGTCACGGCGTTGCGCTATCACAACGTCTACGGACCACGGATGCCGCGCGACACGCCGTACGCCGGGGTCGCCAGCATCTTCCGCAGTGCGTACGAGCGCGGCGACACACCGAGGGTTCTCGAAGACGGTGGGCAGCGACGCGACTTCGTGCATGTCCGCGACGTGGCCCACGCGAACGTGCTCGCCCTCGCCCACCCCGACGGAGCACCCGGCCCGTTCAACGTCTGCAGCGGCGACCCGCACACGGTGCTCGAGATGGCGCTGGCGTTGCGGCCGGACGGAGCGTCCGAGCCCCACGTCGCGGGTGGGTTCCGCCTCGGCGACATCCGCCACGTGTTCGCCGACCCGGGTCGAGCGGCGGAGGTGCTCGGCTTCCGGGCCCAGGTCGGGTTCCACGAGGGGATGCGCGAGTTCACCTCGGCACCGCTGCGCCGGTCGATCGGCCCACGCCCCGCCTGAGCGCATCACCACTTCGACTCCAACGACGCCTGCAGCACGACGGCCAGCACCACCTGCGCCGAGACGGCGGCGGTTGCGAGACGGCGCGCGCGAGGCCCCGCGTCCGGCCGGTCGATCAACAGTCCACCGGCCACGACGAGCCACGGGAAGAACAGCAGCCAGATCCGCTCGACCTCCGCTCGCGAGTACTGCGACAGGTGCGACACCAGCAGGGCGGCCAGTCCGCCCACCACGAGCACCCCGACCGGTGGCGGCATGCGCCGCTGTCGCCAGAGCTCCAACAGGCCACCGAACGTGGCCGGCCCCACGGCGATGAGCGTGACACCGAGGTTGGCGACCATGAAGTACGCGAACGGCCGGAACTGCGCGGTGCCGGCCCAGTACTGCAGTCGGGTCTCGGCGGCCCCGGCGAACCACCAGAACCCCATCGCCGTCCACGCTGCCGTCACGGCGCCCGCCGCCACCACCGCAGCGACGACGGTGGGAGCGGTACCGGGTAGGCGGCGTCGCCACGCGACGAGCACTGCGATGAGTGGGACGAGCACGAACGTCGCCCCGCCGTACGTGAAGAACAGCAGGACAGCGAGCAGCAGCCCACTCGCGGTCCCCCAGGCGGCGGCTCGCACACCACGGGTGCGCAGACCGAGCACGCACATGGCAACCGCCCAGGCGCCCACCGCTGCATAGAGCGCATCGGCCGAGGTCATCATCCACAACCCGTACGGCGCGACCACGAGCAGCGGCGCACAGCGGCGCACCCACTCGACACCGCCCACGGCCCACACTGCGACCAACACGCCGGCCGGCGTGAGCGCGGTGCCCGCCACCGAGAGTCCGACCACCGGCCAACCACCGCGGAGACCGACCGAGTCGAGCGCAGCGAGCAGTACGACGAAGCCCGGCGGGTGCCCACGCACGTGGACCGAGTACCGGTCGATGTCGTCGACGAAGCGTCGCACGAACTCACCGGCCGACGGCATGATCTCGAGGTTCGCCAGGTACTCGGTCGGGTGCACCGCACCGAGCAACAGGCCCTCGCGTCCGTCGGTGAGCGCGAGCAGCACGGCGAACAGTGCGGCACCCGCGGCGGTCAGCGGCACGATCGTCCGCGTCCGCAACCGCCACCACCAGTCGGCCGCTGTGGCCATCGCCACCGCGGCTCCCAGTGCGGCAGCACCGACGAGTGACCACGAGAAGCGCCAGGCCCACCCGTGCTTCGGGTCCTGGCCGACCAAGGGGGCAGCGCCGAGGAACACCTCGGGTGTCTCCCGCTGCAGACGGATCCCCCAGGACACGCTGATCGCGAACACCACCACCGCCCATCTCCACGGCGACGCGATGACACGTCGCCAGCCTGCGCCGGTGACCCCTCGCGAGGCGCCCTCGGTCACGTGATGCCGGGCTCGGCGACCGAGGTGCGCCGGAGGGCGCGGTCGGCCACCAGCAGCACCAGCGAGAACGACGCCCACATCGCCGCGTTCGCCGAGGTACCGACCGACTGCACGACACCACCGGCGCGCACGTAGTCGAAGTTCTGCATCGCGAAGACCACCACGGCCAGCACTGCGAACCCGGTACCGGCAGCGCGGGCAGCCCAACGGACGCGGTACGCCGCCAGCGCGAGTCCGCCGAGGGCGATCGTCAGCAACGCCCACAGCGGGTTGAACCACACGAACTTCAGCTCCCACCGCCGGATCAGGTCGCCGTTGTCGTTCACGAAACCGGCGTCGCTGCCGAGCAGGGCAACCCGCTCGCCGACGAAGTCGACCGACCGGGCGACGTACAGCCCGAGGAGACCGACGACCGTCGCGACGATGCCGATCGATCGGATCGCACCAGCGGGCGCGTCGCCGCCACGGCGGAGCACACCGTCGAGCCCGAGGTGGGCGCCGGCGTCCGAGGCGTAGACGAGCAGGTGAGCGGCGATCATGAGGAAGTAGGCCCACGACCACTCATCAGCCCGGTCGTAGTACACGACCGACAGGAAGATCGGCACGCTGATCGCGGCTCCGGCGAGCGCTGCCAGCTTCGTGCGGTAGCCGACGAGCAGGAGCACGGCGATCACCGTCTCGACGACCACGGTGAACCAACCGAACGCCGCGAAGTTCGGCAGGATGATCTCCTCGGTGACCCACGTGAACGGCGCGAACGTCGAGTGCCGGGTCACCGATTCGGAGTACTTGTAGAGGCCTCCGCCGGACGACTCGCCGAAGCCCGGCGGGACCTTCCAGTGGAGGTTGGCGAGCCACATCAGGCCGACGACGATCCGTGCGGCTCCGAGAACCGAGCCTCGGATGCGATCGTCCAGCGCGGCCGCGCTCCGCTGCAATGAGTCGAGCATGGTTCCAGCATGACACCGCGATCGGCGGCCCTGGCGCAGTTTCGTGATTGTTTCGCACTGCCCCGGGTCGGTGCGGTTCGGGTGCGGGTAAGTTCCGCACATGTCTCTCGAAGCCGGCGACGCCATCGACGCCATCGACGTCATCGGCGTCATCGGTGGCTCGGGGTTCTACGAGTTCCTCGACGACGCCGAGGAGGTCGCCGTCGACACACCCTTCGGCCCGCCCTCGTCGCCGATCATGATCGGACGCATCGGCACGCGACGTGTTGCGTTCCTTGCTCGACACGGCCGCCGACACCAGTTCGCCGCCCACCGTGTGCCGTATCGGGCCAACCTCTGGGCGCTCCATCACCTCGGTGTCCGGTCGCTGATCGCGCCGTGTTCGGTCGGCTCGCTCCAGCCCGACATCCATCCGGGACAGATCGTCGTCGTCGACCAGCTCGTCGACCGCACGTGGGGTCGACCGGACACGTTCCACGACGTGGGCGGTCCAGCCGACGCACCCGGCGCGAGCGGGCCGGTGCACCACCAGGGTTTCGCCGAGCCCTACGACGCCGACCTCCGGGCCCGCCTCGTCGCAGCCGCGACCCACCTCGGCGTCGACGTGATCGACGGCGGCACCATGGTGGTGATCAACGGCCCTCGCTTCTCCACTCGCGCCGAGAGCCGCTGGTTCCGGTCGATGGGCTGGCACGTGGTCAACATGACCGGCTACCCCGAGGCGGTGCTCGCCGCCGAACTGGGCGTCCGCTTCGCTGCGCTGGCGCTCGTCACCGACCACGACGCCGGAGTCGATGGCGGCGCGCCGGTGACGATGGACGAGGTCTTCGCCGTGATGGCAGCCAACGTCGCCCGGGTGCGTGACTTGATCGTCGACGCGGTCGGGCGTGGCGCCTGAGTCACGTGGACCCACCGCGGCCGAACCCGGTCGTCACGGACCCGGTCGTCACGGACCCGGTGGTGGTCGTCGACGACGAACCGATGGTCCGAGAGGTGGTCTGCACGTACCTGGCGGCCGCCGGCCTCCCGGTGGTCGACTTCGGCGACGGTGCGGAGGCACTCGCCTGGTTGGAGGAACGACGGGCCTCGCTCGTCGTGCTCGACGTGATGCTGCCCGGAGCCGACGGGATCACGATCCTGCGGCGACTGCGCGACATCGGTGATGTCCCCGTGATCCTGCTCACCGCCCGTTCCGAGGAAGACGATCGGGTGTCCGCGCTCGAGCTCGGTGCAGACGACTACCTCGTGAAGCCGTTCTCGGCGCGTGAGCTCACCGTCAGGGTGCGCAACCTGCTTCGGCGCGCGGCCGGAGGTTCGGCCTCCGAGCCGACCCGGTTCGATCACGGTCGTCTGGTGATCGATCTGACGACGCGCGAGGTGCAGGTCGACGGTGTAGCTGCGGTTCTCACCCCGAAGGAGTTCGATCTCCTGGTCGTGCTGGCTCGTTCGCCGAGGAAGGTGTTCTCGCGGCGAGAGTTGCTCGACCTGGTGTGGGACTCCACCCCTGAGTTCCAAGACCCTGCCACCGTCACGGTGCATGTCGGCCGCCTCCGCCAGAAGCTCGAAACCGAACCGACGGCACCCCGATGGCTGCAGACGGCGTGGGGAGTCGGCTACCGGTTCGAGCCGTGATCGCGACCGAAGCGACCTGGTGGGAGGCGGCCACCGACTACCCGGTCGAGACTGCTGTCGGATTCGTGGCCCTCACCGCCGCAGCCGTCGGTGCAGGACTGGTCCTTCGACACCTCTCGCGGCGATCGCGGTCGCTGCACCACAGCGTGCTCGCCATCGTGATGACGTCACTCGCGATCGGTGCGATGGCAGCGCTGGTGCTGGCGCGGGCGATGGTGCTCGATGCCGACGAGGCTCGGACCACCGTCGGGGTGCTGGCCGTCACGGCGCTGTTCGCGATCGTCCTCGCCGTCGTCGCGAGCTCACCCCGCGGGCGCGACGCTGCGCGGATCGAACGCGCGGTGCGAC
>JBEGOE010000393.1:0-2697 GCA_041182165.1 Actinomycetota bacterium | reverse complement strand
GCTGCGGTAGCGCGTACCCTCGGCCTCCGGCACCGTGGCGGCGAAGGTGCCGAGGACGCGCACCCGGTCCTGCAGCACTGTCACCAGCGGCCAGCCGCACGTGTGGCCGACGACGAGCGCGTCGTCGGTCCACGATGCGTGCAGGTCCGTCTCCCAGTCGAGCGATCGCGGCACCCAGGCGAGGCGGTCGGCCACCCCCGCCCAGATCTCGTCGAACGCCCACCGGACCTCGGGGAACGTGTACATCCCCATGCTCGCCACACCCGTCGACGGGTGACGCAGCGTCATGATCGGGACTCGGCTCCGAGCATCGGGCTCACCGGCGTCGAGAACGGCCGGAAGGCGAACTGCCGGAACACCTGGGCGTAGCCCCGATAGACGCCGGCGCCCTCGGCAGCGACACCGGCTGCGTCCATCTCGGCAGCGAGGCGAGGGAGGCGGTACCACGCTGCGCCGGGCGCAGCGTGGTGCGCGTGGTGCAGGTTGTTGTTGAGGAACAGCAGCCCGAAGAACCAGTTGCTCCGCACGACTGCCGAGCGGGTGGCGGGTGGGGCGACGGCGAGATGCTCGACGAACGAGCGGACGTACACGACCGACAAGCCCATCCAGCAGTACCCGATGAGGTACTGCCACACCGGGACGTCGGCGATGCCGACGACGACGATCGAGATGACGACGACCCACGCGAGGTGGGCGGCCCACATGCGGGCGAGCGATCGATCGTGCCGCGCGAGCCGCAACTCGGACATCACATGGGCGGGTGGGCCGAGGAGGGGTCCGATCGTGAGCCGGCCGACGAACGTGCGGTTGACCCGCAGCAGCAGACGTCGCGCGGACGAGGCGGCCTCCCACTGCGCGGGCGACACGTAGAACGACTCGGGGTCGACCCCCGGCGTCGTCAGCTCGACCTCGTGGTGCAGGAGGTGGGAATCGCGGTAGACGCGGTACGGCAGCCACAGCGAGATCGGAGGGAAGGCAATCGCAGTGTTCAGCGCTGCCCACGGGGTGGGGTGGCCGTGCAGGACCTCGTGCTGCACCGACATGTACCAGCCACCGAGCAACGCGAATCCGACCAACACCAGCGGCCATGGCATGGCGTCGTGCCACACGAGCATCGCGATCCATCCGGCCCAGCAGCCGAGCGCCACCAGCACCGTCGGCCACTCCACCGACTGCGGTGTTCGGATCGGTGCGCGCTCCACTGTCACGATTGTGCACGACCGGACCGCGATCACACGAGACCCGGACGGCGCATTTGCGCACTTTCCGTTGCAGAAGTGCACGCTTCCACCCCATGTGTGGTGGAAACACCGCACATGAAGTGCATAGGCTCCGATTCCATGACCGAACGTCGGCAGGTGCTCGACACGTTTCGCGAGCGGCTGCACGAGGTGCTCTCCCGGAGCGGCATGTCTCGGGGAGAGTTCTCCGCCGCAGCGCACATGGACCGCTCGACGCTGTCGCAGCTCATGTCCCCCGGCAACCGACGTCTACCGCGAGTCGAGACGCTCACCGAGATCGCCACTGCCCAGCAGGTGTCGATCGACTGGCTCCTCGGTCTCACCCACGCCGGGCCGATGCAGGCCGAGATGATGCAGGAGCAGACCTCGTTCGCCCATGACGCCCGCTCCCCCAACGACGAGCGTCTCATCGCCTGGTTCGCCGAGGCGCAGGGCTACAAGATCCGCTACGTCCCGTCGACGCTGCCCGACCTGTTGAAGACCGACGCCATGATCCGTCACGAGCTCGCGCAGTACGTGGCGTCGAGCCCCGAGCAGATGATCGACACGGCGGCAGCGCGGCTCGCGTTCACCCGTGGCCCGGGCAGTGACCTCGAGTGCTGCAACAGCGTGCAGGCGGTCGAGTCGTTCGCCCGCGGCGAAGGTATCTACCGCACCCTGGCCCACGCCGAGCGCATCATGCAGCTCGAGCACATGATCGACCTCACCGGCGAGCTCTACCCCACCCTGCGGTGGTTCCTGTTCGACGGCCTCCAGCGCTACGCCGCTCCGGTCACGATCTTCGGCCCGCAACGGGCTGCGCTGTACCTCGGCCAGATGTACCTCGTGCTCACGTCGACCGAGCACGTGCGCACCCTCACCCGCCACTTCGACGACCTCATCCGCGGTGCCACGGTGCAGCCGAACGAAATCCCGGCGTTCCTCGACGAGCAGCTCAAGATGGCGAAGCGGTCACGTCGCTGACGCCGGCGACCCGTGCTCGGCGTACGCCGTCAGCACCGCCATCAGGTCGGCCGGCACAGCGACGCCGTGCGCCTCGGTCTGCTCCCGTGACGCGACGCGCCGGTCGCCCGGCAACCGCACGCCCGGCTCGGCCGACAACGTCGACAGCTCGTGCTCGATGCGGTCGACGAACGAGTCGCCCATCGTCGCGGTGGGGTCGATCGCGAGGATGACCTGCCCGACGTCGGGCGGCCCGCCGGCATTGCCCCCGAAGCCCGACGCCTCGAACGAGAAGTTCGAGCCGGCGACACCACCGGCCATGACGTCGACGAGGAGCGCGAGCGCCGAGCCCTTGTGCCCGCCGGCAGGGGCCATCGACCCGGCGAGCGCAGCGCTCGCATCGGTGGTCGGCCGGCCGTCGCTGTCGAGCGCCCAGCCGAGCGGGATCGCCTGACCGGCCTGTGCGGCCTCGTTCACCTTCACCCAGGCCACCATCGACGACGAGAGATCGGCC
>JBEGOE010000392.1:0-9979 GCA_041182165.1 Actinomycetota bacterium | reverse complement strand
CACCGAGCCGCGCGTGCTGCTGCTCGACGACCCCACCCAGGGCGTCGACGTCGGCGCCAAGGCCGCCATCTACCAGCAGATCGCCGAGGCGGCCCGCGAGGGCATGGCCGTGCTGATCGCGTCGTCCGACGCCGAAGAGCTCGTCCACCTGTGCGACCGCGTGCTCGTGCTGCGCGCCGGCATGGTGAGCGCCGAACTGGCGGGCGCGAACCTCACCGAGGAGCGGCTGGTCGCCGAGACGCTCGGCGCGACCTCCGACCGCAAGAACATGAAGGTCGCGCGAGAGCCGGTGCTGTTCACGGTCATCCGCGACGACGTCGATGCCGAGCCCGAGGTCGACGACGAACCCCCCGAGATCGAGGAGCCGACCGCTCCGCCCGCACCCGCCGTCGGCGGCCGCCTGAGCACGATGGTCCGTCGCGCTGTCGCCCGATTCCGAAAGAAGAGCTGAGCAGATGAAGATCGACGAGCGGACCGGCGAGGTCGTGCGACGACCGACACTCGAGAAGAACAAGATCACCCGTCGTCACCGCGTGGTGAACAAGCGCGTCGAGCGGACCAAGAAGATCGACAGCCGCTTCGACACGCGCCGCTCGCCGTTCAAGTGGAAGAAGCTGCACCCGCGCAACATCGGCGTCGTCTACCTCTACGCCCTCATCTGGATCGTCTTCAGCCTCTGGATCCCCGACACGTGGACGATGTGGCTCACGCACCGCTCGGTGCTCAACCAGAACGCGATCCTGATGGTCGTCGCGATCGGCCTGCTCGTGCCACTCGCTGCGGGTGTCTTCGACCTGTCGATCGGGGCCACCATCTCGGCCTCGTCGGTCACCGTCGGGTGGGGCATGGTCGAGGCGGACTGGTCGGTGCCGGTGGCGATCATGGTGGCACTGCTCGTCGGCGTGCTCGTCGGCTTCGTCAACGGCCTGCTGGTGGTGAAGGTCAAGATCGACTCGTTCATCGCGACGTTGGCGATGAGCTCGGTGCTCACCGCGTACTCGGTGTGGCGCTCGAACAACCGCTCGATCCTCGGCTTCCCCGACAGCTTCAAGAACCTCGCCACCGAGTTCGTGTGGGGCGTGAACAAGACCGTCGTCGTCGCGCTCGTCATCGCGTTCGTGTTCTGGTACGTGTTCGAGCACACGGCTGCGGGCCGGTACCTGTTCGCCACCGGCGGCGCCCGCGAAGCCGCTCGCCTCGCCGGCGTCCAGACCGACCGGTACGTGTGGGGCTCGCTCATGGTCTCGTCGACGTTCGCTGCGCTGGGCGGCGTGCTGCTGGCCGCTCAGTTCGGCTCGACCCAGGCCCAGTCGGGCGCCCCGTACCTCCTGCCCGCGTTCGCCGCCGCGTTCCTCGGGTCCACCCAGTTCAAGCGCCGCTTCAACGTGTGGGGCGCGATGCTCGCCGTCGTCGTCCTGCAGTCAGGCGTCAAGGGCCTGCAGCTCGCCGGCGTCGGCACCACCTGGATCGAGAGCCTCTTCTTCGGCGTGGCGCTCGCCGTCGCCGTCGGCTTCTCGACGTTCCGCAAGCGAGTCCACGGCGGCCAGCGCCGCTGGTGGCGCCGCGAGGAGAGCGGCCCCGAGTACTTCCTCGGCCGGATCATGCGCTGGGGCGTGCCCCGCACCGAGCAGTCGAAGCAGAATGCCGAGCAGTGGTGGTTCGACCCCGAGGACAAAGAAGGGCACCACCTCAAGCCATGAACGATCTCCGCCCGAACACCGGCTGCCCGAACACCGGCTGCCCGAACACCGGCTGCCTGAGCCCTGAAGCCGTGAAGTCGAACCGCAACCCGAAGGGATGCCCATGAGCCTCGTCGGAGCACGAGTCCTGCGCAAGGAAGACCCCCGCCTGCTCACCGGCAGTGGCACGTTCGTCGACGACATGTCGCCGGCCCGCTGCACGTTCGCGACCTTCGTGTCGGCGAGCGAGGCGCACGCCACCATCATCAGCATCGACGTGCGCGCCGCGCTGGCGATGGACGGCGTGCTCGGTGTGTGGACGGCCGCCGACTTCGTCGACCATCCCGACCTGCCCGGCGGCCTGCCGGGCCTCGAGCGCCCGGTGCTGGCGCGCAACGTCGTCCGCTTCGTGGGCGAGCCGATCGCCGTCGTGGTGGCGGTCGACCGCTACGTCGCCGCCGACGCAGCCGCCGCCGTCGACGTGCGATACCAGCCGCTGCCCGTGGTCACCTCGGCCGAAGAGGCCGCCGCGAGCCACGCGACGCTGCTGTTCCCCAAGCACGGGTCGAACATCGCGACCGTCGTGCCGATGCTCGACGACCTCGAGCGCGACCTCGAGCGCTGCGACCAGCGAGCGCACCTCCACCTCGTGAACCAACGCTGCGTGGCCGTGCCGATCGAGGCGATGGCGTGCCTCGCCGACTGGACCACCGAGGGCGTCACCATGTGGGCCACGTTCCAGGCGCCGCACCACCTCCGCAACTACCTCTCGGCATGGCTCGACATCCCCCAGACCCAGTGCCGCGTCATCGCCCCCGACGTGGGCGGTGGCTTCGGCTCGAAGATCGTCTGGTATCCCGAGCTGTTCCTCGCACCCGCGCTGTCGCGCATCCTGCGCCGGCCGGTGAAGTTCTCGCAGACCCGCAGCGACGCCATGGTGCAGATGTCGCACGGCCGCGACCAGGTGCACGACCTCGACATCGGCTTCGACAAGGACGGCACCATCCGCGCCCTGCGGTTCGTGATCACCCAGAACCTCGGTGCGTACCCCGACCCCACCGGCCTCGGCCTCGCCGTGCTCACCAGCTGGATGGCAGCCGGCTGCTACAAGATTCCCAAGGTGTCGACCTCGTTCCGCACCGTGGTCACCAACACCACGCCCGTCGCGGCCTACCGCGGCGCCGGTCGCCCGGAGGCTGCGTACTCGATCGAGCGGATCATCGACGTGGTCGCCCGCCGCACCGGGCTCGACCCGGCCGAGGTGCGCCGCCGGAACTTCATCCAGCCCTCCGCGTTCCCGTACGAGACGCACAACGAGCCCGTGGTCTACGACTCGGGCGACTTCCCGGCCGCCCTGGCCGAGTGCATGCGCCTGATGCGCTACGACGAACGCCGCGCCGAGCAGATCGCCCGGCGCAACGACCCGACGGCACCGCTGATGGGCATCGGCCTGTCGTGCTGGCTCGAGATCGCCGGCTTCGGGCCGAACGGCTCGCTCGAGGGCTTCGGCCACCTCGCCTCGTGGGAGTCGGCGCAGGTACGCATCCAGCCCGACGGCTCGGCCATCGTGTTCGTCGGCTCGTCGCCGCACGGCCAGGGCCACGAGACGACCTTCGCCCAGATCGCCTCCGACGAGCTCGGCATCTCGTTCGACCGCATCCAGCTCCGCTTCGGCGACACCGCCACGGTGCTGCAGGGCGTCGGCACGATGGGCTCGCGCGGCGTGCCCACCAGCGGCTCGGCCGTGAAGCGCAGCTCGGCCAACGTGCTGGGCCGGGCGAAGAAGATCGCGGCGCACCTGCTCGAGGCGTCCGAGCACGACCTCGACGTCGAGAACGACGCGTTCTTCGTGCGCGGCACGCCCGGCAAGAACGTCAGCTGGGGCGACGTCGCCTGGGCCTCGTTCCAGCCGCTGCGCCTGCCGCCCGAGCTGCAGGCCGGCTCGCTCGAGGACCACCTGTACCAGGAGTCGCCGAACTTCTCGTACCCCTCCGGCGCCTACGGCTGCGTCGTCAGCATCGACCGCGACACCGGCGAGGTCAGCATCGACGACATGGTCCTCGTCGACGACTGCGGCACGGTCATCAACCCGCTGCTGGCCGAGGGCCAGGTGCACGGCGGTGTCGCCCAGGGCATCGCCCAGGCGCTGTACGAGGGCATGCAGTACACGGCCGGCACCGGCCAGCCGGTCACCGGTTCGCTGCTCGACTACCTCGTGCCCACCGCACCCGACCTGCCCAACTACACGGCCGGCCGCATCACGACCCTGTGCCCCAACAACCCGTTGGGCGCCAAGGGCATCGGCGAGTCGGGCGCCGTCGGCGCACCGGCCGCGGTGGTGAACGCGATCGTCGACGCGCTCGCCCCGTTCGGTGTCGAGCACGTCGACATGCCCGTCACGCCGGAGAAGATCTGGCGCATCCTCGAGGAGCACACGCGATGACCACGACACCGTCCCGCCACGTCGGCATCAGGCTCACCATCAACGGCGAGCCCAGCACGGCCATGGTCGATGCCCGCACCCTGCTGGTGCACCACATCCGCGAGCACGAGCGGCTCACCGGCACCCACATCGGCTGCGACACCTCGAACTGCGGCGCCTGCACGGTGCTGCTCGACGGCGAGTCGGTGAAGAGCTGCACCATCCTGGCCGTGCAGGCCGACGGCAGCGAGATCACCACCATCGAGGGGATCTCCGGCCCGTACGACGGTGGCTTCACCGCCGTGCAGGAGGGCTTCCGTCAGTGCCACGGCCTGCAGTGCGGGTACTGCACGCCCGGCATGGTGATGGCGGCCACCTCGCTGCTGGTCGAGAACCCCGACCCCACCGAGGACGAGATCCGCCTGGGCATCGAGGGCAACATGTGCCGCTGCACCGGCTACCAGATGATCGTCGAGTCGGTGCGCTGGGCCGTCGAACACCCCCAGCCCGACACCGTCTGAGTCCTGCACGTCAGCCAGGGGAACATCACAATCGTCAACATCTGTTGACGATTGTGGTGCGCGTCGGTAGGGTCCCCTCGTGGACATCGAGCCGTCGGCGCGCAAGCACGGCGTGGCGAACGAGGACATGGTCCATGCCTTTCGAAACCACTGGAAGGCGTACGAGACGGGTGACGCCGACGTGACGATGTTCATCGGTCCGGCCAGAAGCGGGGATCCGCTCGAGGTCGGTGTCGTGGTCGACGATGACGGGGTCGCGATCATTCACGCGATGCGAGCACGGCCGAAGTTCTTGAAGGGATGGTGGATGCGATGAGTCCGACACGGGCACAGCGAGCAGCCGCGCTCGAAGCGTGGGCCGATGATGTCGACACAGCCGATCTCGTCGAGATCGACACCGATGAGCTCAAGGCGATCGCTCAGTACGCACAGCGCCGCGACCGCCTGGAGACAGCGCTCGCCGATGCCGTTCGAATTGCGCGTTGCAATGGACGGTCCTGGAGCGAGATCGGCACCATGCTCGGCGTCTCGAAGCAGGCCGCCCAACGCAAGTACGCCAAGCTCGCCAGCTGACGATCCGATCTGCCGAAGTCGAACGCTCAGCCGAACAGCACGCGTCAGTTGAACAGCACGGGGTAGCGCGAGAACACGACGCGCGTGGTGCTGGTGTCGAGCACGGGTGGGTCGGCGGGGTCGCGCCGTGCGCCGGCGGCCAGCGCAACGCCGGCCATCACCGCGATCGAGCCGAGCAGATGGTGCTCGAGCGCGTCGGGCATCGCCTCCAGACCGCCTGCCAACTCCTGGCCCAGGCAGGCGTGCAGCCCGTGGCCGAAGCTCAGGCCCCACGGCGGCACACCCTCGGGCAGCGCGCGGAACGGGTCGAACGCATCGGCGTCCGGGCCGAACACGGCAGGATCGCGGTTGGCGTCGTGGACGCTGATGCTGAGCAGTTCGCCGTCGGGCACGGTGATGCCCGACCGCAGCGACACCTCGGTCATCGCTCGTCGCAGCGACACCGGGCTGGCCGGGTGCAGGCGCAGCGATTCATGGACGAAACGCTGCAGCACCAACGGCTGGTCGACCAGCACCTGCCGGTCGACGTCCGGCCGCTCGGGCGCGTCGAGCCAGTTCAAGATGTGGTGCATCGCGTGCACGAACTGGTTCGACGTCGAGTGCGAACCGACCCACGGGAAGTACGCCACCTCGCGCAGCAGCGTGCGATAGGGCAGGTCGAGGCGGTCCTGGTTGCGCAGGAGCGTGGTCAGCACGTCGCGCGGCAGTGTGGCCTCGTCGGCGTCGCCGCGCTCGACCGCCTCGACCAGCACCTGCCTCCGCTCCATCGAGGCGAGGAAGAACTCGCGTTCGAACTCGTCGAGTGCCCGGTCGCCGTCGGCGACGATCGCCGCCTTGTCACCCGTGGCATGGCCGACGGTGGAGGCGCGCGCCAGGCGGTCCATCAGCGCGTACAGCCGGTCGGCCTCGGCCACCGTGCCCTCGGGCCGGTCGACGCCGGCGACGTCGACGGCGAGCATCATCATCGTGCGGCGGGCGAGGGGCAGGAGGTCGCCGGCACCCGCCGCGATCGACCGGGCCACGACGTCGCCGACGATCCGTGGGATCACCTCGGCCTCGTAGAACGCGAACGTGTCGCGGCGGAACAACCGGTTCTCGAGGCGACGGCGATCGAGGTGCTCGGCGCCGTGGAGGTTCACGATCACGCCACGCATCAGGTGCTCGCCATCGTCGTAGAGCGCCTGGCGGAGGTCCCTGTGCCGGTACGCGTCCTTGGCGTCGGCGAACGTCGTTAGGACTATCACAACTACCTCCCGAGGCAGTACCTTACTGCCCACCATGACGTCCCTCACCGGCCCGAGCGCCACCCCTTCGCAACAGCGATCGATGCTGGTCACAGGTGCTGCCCGAGGCCTCGGCGCGGCCATCGCCGATGCCGCCGTCGCCGCCGGCTACCGGGTCGGGGTCATCGACGTCGTCGACGCCGAGGCGCCCGGCTCCGATGTGTCACCGGTGCAGCGGTTCACCTGCTCGATCTCCGACGAGGCCGGCATCGACGCCGTGCTCGACCAGTTCGGCACCCCCGACGTCGTGGTCAACAACGCCGGCATCGTCCGCTTCGGGCCCCTGGTCGACCAGCAGCTCGACGACATGCGCGCCGTCCTCGACGTCAACCTCATCGGCACGTTCGTGGTGGCCCGCGCGGTCGCCCGCCGCTGGATCGCCTCGGGTACGCGTGGCGGCGCCATCGTCAACCTCACCTCGATGAACGGTGTGATGGCCGGCCCCAACGCCGGCGCCTACGGCGCGTCGAAGGCCGGCATCGCCCTGCTCACCTCGCAGATGGCGATCGAGTGGGGCCCCCACGGCATCCGCGTGAACGCGGTCGCGCCGGGGCTCATCGACGCCGGCATGTCGGCGCCCATCTACGCCGACGCCGTCACGCGCCAGGCCCGCGAGTCGAAGGTGCCGCTCGGCCGCCTGGGCGTCGCCACCGACATCGCCGAGGTCGTGCTGTTCCTCGCGTCCGATGCCGCCGCCTACGTCACCGGCCAGAACATCGTCGTCGACGGCGGCGTCACCGGCTCGGTCATCGCACACCTGCCGCGGCCGGCGGCGGTCGACTCGGTCGGGCACGCGAAGTGACCTCGGCCCTGCTGCTCACCGGCGGGCCCGACTACGCACACGACTTCCAGGCCTCGTCGCAGGCACTCGCCGAGGTGCTCGGCGCGGCAGGCCTCGACGTCACCGTGGTGCACCACCCCGACGAGGCCGCGGCCCTGCTGCCCGGGCACTTCGACGTCCTCGTCGTGAACGCCCTGCGCTGGCGGATGCTGCACGAGCGCTACGACCAGTGGCGCGACGAGTGGGCGTACACGACTCCTCCATCGACTCGGCATGCGATCACGTCGTTCGTCGCCGCCGGCGGCGGCCTGCTGGGCAGCCACACCGCCTCGATCTGCTTCGACGACTGGCCCGAGTGGGGCGACGTGCTGGGCGGGTCGTGGCAATGGGAGGTCTCGTCGCACCCGCCGACCGGCGACGTCGAGGCGCACCTCGCCTCCACCGCCGCCGCTGCGCACCCGATCATGGCCGGGCTGGCGCCCACGCTGGCGCTGCGCGACGAGGTGTACGGCGGCCAGGTCTTGCGGCCCGCCGCCGAGGTGCTGATGGTCGGGCGGCGCACGCCCGACGACGCCGAGCAGCCCGTGGTGTGGACGCACCGGTACGGTCGCGGGCGTGTCGCCTACGACGGGTTCGGGCACGACGCCGCGTCGATCCTCGACCCCGCCCACGCAGCACTGCTGCAGCGGGCGGTGCGTTGGGTGACGGAAACGGCGACAGCGACAGCAGAGGAGGCGTGATGCGACCGGTCGAAGGCATGTCGGTGCTGGTGACGGGCGGTGGATCGGGCATCGGCGAAGGGATCGCGCGGCACCTGTGCGGCCTCGGCGCGCTCGTCACGATCTCGGGCCGCCGCGCCGCGAAGGTGGAGGCGGTGGCCGAGTCGATCGGGCCGCGCTGCCGGTTCGTGGTGGGCGATGTCACCTCGGCCGACGACCGGGCCACCATGGTGGCCGCCGCTGTTCAGCACGGCGGCGAGCGCCTCGACGTGCTCGTCAACAACGCCGGCAACATGTACCGCGGGCCGCTCGACGAACTGCGCGAAGACCAGTTGCTCGACATCTTCCACTCGAACGTGGTGGGCGGGATGATGCTGACGCAGGCGGCGCTGCCGGCGCTGCGCGCCAGCCACGGTGCAGTCATCTTCATGGGCTCGGTGCACTCGCAGCGAGCGTTCCCCGGTGCCTCGCCCTACGCGGCCACGAAGGGCGCGCTCGAGACGCTCACCGGTGTGCTCGCCGCCGAGCTCGGGCCGCAGCAGATCCGCGTGTCGTGCGTACGGCCGGGTGGCGTGTTCACCGAGATCAACCAGCGCGCCGGCCTGGCCGACGACGCCGAGGCCAAGGCGCGCCTCGACGGCCTGGCACCGGCCCACGCGCTCGGCCGGCTGGGCACCGTCACCGAGGTGGCCGAAGCGGTCGAGTACCTGGCCCGCGCCGAGTGGGTCACCGGCAACGTGCTCACCATCGACGGCGGCCTCGGCCTGGGTGTCACGAATGCCTGAGCAGACGACCGCCCGCAACGACATCGACCACACGCGCAACGAGAGCACGGGGAGAGTTTCATGAGCACCGAGCCGCAGATCATCACCATCACCGCGTACGAGGAGGCGAAGGAGACGTACCGCCAGAAGGACCTCCGCCAGGCGCTGTACGACGCGGGCGACGTCATCATGGCCGACGTCCTCGTGAACCTCCACGGCACCGAGCACCGCGACCGCCGCCGGCTCGAGAACCGGCTGTTCCGCCGCGACACGTTCGAGCTGTACGAGCGCGAGCTCTTCCCGCCGCTCATCGACCAGACCCTGGCCCCGCACGTGCGCGAGGGCCACGCCGAACTCGTCGACCTCGGCCACCAGCTGATGATGAACCTCGCCGCGCTCACCGCCGGCGTCGACCGGCCGCTCGGCACGCCCGACGAGACGTTCCGCCTCTACGACTACCTGAAGTCGTTCATCGAGGGCGCCACCCTCGCCCACTACACCGGCGACCGCGACGCGAAGCGCGCCGAGGTGGCAGCGAACCTCGCCGAGTTCGACGCCGAGTTCGTCGCACCCTCGATCGCCCGCCGCCTCGCCCTGCGCGACGCCGGCGCCGAGATGCCGCGCGACGTGCTGTCGATCCTGCTCGACAACCAGGACCAGCTCGACCTGCCGCACGAGGTCGTCCTCCGCGAGGTCGCCTTCTACCTGCTGGCCGGCGCGCACACCTCGGCCACGGCGTTCACCCGCGTGGCGCACAACATCCTCAGCTGGGTCGAGGCGCACCCCGAGGACATCGAGGTCGTGCGCACCGACCGCGCCTTCGTCCAGCGCTGCACGCACGAGACCATCCGCCTCCAGCCGTCGAGCCCCGTCGCCATGCGCTGGGCGCTCGCCGACGTCGAGCTCCGCACCGGCCGCTCCATCCCCCAGGGCGCGAAGGTGGTCATCGACCTGCTGTCGGTGAACCGCGACGCGTCGGTGTTCGGCGCCGAGGCCGAGGGCTTCGACCCGCGTCGCACGCTGCCCGACGGCGTGCAGCCCTACGGCCTGTCGTTCGGTTCGGGCATGCACGCGTGCATCGGCCAGGACCTCGCCGCCGGCCTGGCGTTCGACGCCGACGGCGACACCGCCCTGCTCGGCCTCGTGCCGCAGGCCGTGCAGGCACTGTTCGCCCACGGCGTGCGCCGCGACCCGAACGACCCGCCGGTGATGGACGAGTCGACCACTCGCCCCTACT
>JBEGOE010000391.1:0-5537 GCA_041182165.1 Actinomycetota bacterium | reverse complement strand
CTGACGACCGGCGGCGCCGATGCGGGCGCGGAGCTCGGGATCGTCGAGGCCGCGGCGGAGCGCGGCGGCCAGCGACTCGACATCGCCAGCCTTGCAGCCGAGCACGGTGTCGCCGTCGGTGCCCGTGACCTCCGGCAGCGCGCCGCCGTCGGTGGCGACGAGGCAGGTGCCCGTGCACATCGCCTCGATGGCCGGGAGGCTGAAGCCCTCGTAGAGGCTGGGCACGACGGCCAGCTCGGCCTCTGCGTAGAGCTCGACGATGCGCTCGTCGCTGACGCCGGACACGAAGTCGATGTGCGGGCGCAGGCCGAGCTTGTCGATGAGGTCGTTGCTGGCGCCCTCGCGGGGCTTGCCGATGATGGTGAGGCGGACGTCGCGCTCGGTGCGGAGCTTGGCCATCGCCTCGAGCAGGTAGGCAAGGCCTTTGAGCGCCACGTCGGCCGACGCCGTGGTGATGAGCTGGCCAGGCTTGCGCTGCACGCCCGGCGTGGGCCTGAACAGGTCGGGGTCGACACCGACGGGCACGAGCCGCATGCGGTCGAGGCTGACGCCCATGTCGGCGTGGATGTCCTTGATCGAGTTCTCGCTGACCACCACGACACGCGGCATGCGGCTGGCGACGCGGCCCTGCATCTTCACGAAGTTGTACCAGCGGCCGATGCTGCGCCGTTTGCCCCGCTTGGGCGTCGCAGCCATCTCGAGCGCACGGTCTCGGGTGATGGGGTGGTGCAGGGTGACGATGGTGGGGATCCGCTTCTCGATCGCGAGGATCCCGTACCCGAGGCACTGGTTGTCGTGGACGAGGTCGAAGTCGCCCTGCCGGTGCTTCAACTCCTCGTTCACCCGCACGCTGAACCCGAGCGGCTCACCGAAGGTGCCCTTCAGGTGGGTGAGCACCTCGGCGAGGTCACCCTTCGACTTGATCTCCCAGTAGCCGGGGAAGCGGCCGGGGTAGAGGTCGTTCCACAGGTCGAGGCTGGGCAGTTTGTGGAGCAGCACCCGCTCGTCGAGCACGGGGTAGGGCTGGCCGCTGAACACCTCGACGTGGTGGCCGAGGTCGACCAACGCCTTCGTGAGATGCCGGGTGTACACACCCTGGCCACCCACGTGCTGCTTGCCGCGATACGTGAGATACGCGATGCGCAGCGGTGCATCGGGGGAGAGCGGTGTGGGCGCCTGGCCCGGCCTCACAGACATGGGGTGGCAGGCTACCCGCCGGTAGCAACGACCCTGCAGTGGGGATCAGGACGACCAGGCCACCGTCATCGTCCGCTGGAGCATCTCACCGGGTGCGAGCACGTGCGCCATGCCGAGGTGCACGGCGTCGGGCGGCCCGCTCTGGGGTTCGACGCAGGTGGCGTGGGCGAGCTCGTCGTAGACGACCCAGTGGCCGGCATCGCTCGAGACCGTGACCGTCAGGTCGCGCGGATACTCGAGGCGCAGGGGTGTGAGGGGGTCGACGAAACAGTCGTCCCACGGTCGTTCGGTGGGCCGCACGATGCGACCGGTGGGGAGGCCGTCGTGGCCGCGCTCGTACATCGCCGCGAAGTGCAGTTGGTCGGCGACCGGCTTGACGAACCACGGATGCCACCCGATGACGACCGGCATCGAGTCGTGCCCGGCCACCACCGTCAGCACGCACACGAGGGCGTCGGGGGTGAGTTGCACGTGCTGGTGCGCCGTGCCGCCGAGGCTCCAGGTGAGCCGGCACTGGAGCTCGCAGTGGTCGAGGCCGTCGTCGAGCACGTCCCACGGTGTCACGAACCCGCTGCCGTGGATGGCGTGCGGCGCCATGTTGGCGGGTAGCGAGACGGTGCGGCCCGCGAACTCGAACGACGCGCCACCGACGCGGCCGGCGTAGGGCACCATCGGGTAGCTGCCCCAGCTCCGCGGGTCGTCGGCCGATGTGCCTCGCACCAGCAGATCCGTGCCGCGCACCGTGATCGAGGCGATCCGGCCGCCGTCGGCCGGGCTGACGGTGACGGAGGCATCGCCGGCCTCGAGCTCGATCATCCTCTCAGTCTGCCGGGCACTGGCGTGCCGCCGCGAGGCTCTGTCATCATCACCCGTTCGAGGCTGATGTGAGAGGTCACCGTGCGAGGACTGGTCCAACGGGTGCTGGAGGCAAGCGTCACCGTGCACGCCGCCGATGCGGCACCGGAGCTCGTCGGCTCCATCGGGCCGGGCCTGTGTGTGCTGGTCGGCGTCACCCACGACGACACCGAGGCTCAGGCGCGCAAGCTCGCCGAGAAGGTGTGGCACCTGCGCGTCATGGACGACGACGCCGGGGTGATGAACCGGTCGCTCGCCGACACGACCCGCGAGGTGCTGGTCGTCTCGCAGTTCACCCTCTACGGCGACACCACCGCCGGCCGCCGGCCGAGCTGGATCGCTGCGGCGCGGCCCGAGCACGCCGAACCGCTGGTGATCGCCGTGGTGGACGAGCTCCGCCGCTTGGGCGCCACCGTGGCCACCGGCCGGTTCCGCACCGACATGCAGGTCAGGCTGGTGAACGACGGGCCGGTCACACTGATGCTGGAGGTGTGACCGAGCGCCGGCGCGCCCGCTCGGCACACCACCACGAACCGGCGAGCGCGAGTGCGATCAGCCCCCAGAACGGGATCGGCCCCATGGAGACGTACCAGGTGCGACCGGTTCGGAGCGGCACCTCGAGGCTGATGACGGCGCGCTCGCCGACCGCGGTCCGGTCGAACACCTCGCCCTCGTCCGACACGAACGCGCTGAACCCGGTGGGTGCCGCCTGTGCGACCCAGCGGCCGGTCTCGACGGCGCGCAACCGGCTCGAGGCGACCTGTTGCGTCTGCAGCACGGTGCCGGTGTACGACGACCCGTTCGTCGGGTTCATGATCATCTCACCGCCGTGCCGCACACCGTCGCGGGCGCGGCTGCCGAAGAAGACCTCCCACGAGATGACGACGGCGATCCGGTCACCCGACGGCAGGGTGAGCACGGCCGGGCCGGTGCCGGCGATGGCGTCGCGCGGCACCTGGTCGACGGGCGCACCCAGCGCGGCGAGCACGCCGCGCAGCGGCATGTACTCACCGAACGGCACGCGCCGCACCTTGTCGTAGCGGCTGATGACCTCACCCTCGGGGGTGACGACCACCTGAGCGTTCAGGAACCCGCCCACCGGGAGCTCGTCGCTGCGCGGCACGTCCTCGGTGACGCCGACGGCGATCGGTGCACCGATGCGGGCGGCCTCGGCGGCGACCTCGGTGCGTGCCTGGCTGGTGGCGAACGTCGGCACGTCGATGACGTTCTCGGGCCAGAGCACGAGGTCGGCGGTGCCGGGCGCGATCGTGCGCGTCGCCTCGAGGTGGCGATCGACCACCACCCGTGGATCGGTGTCGACCGCACGTGTCCCCTGCGGGCCGCCGCCCTGGACGATCGTGACGCGCAGCGACCGCCCCGTGTCGGTGCCGCTGGGCGCGACCGCGGCGAGCACGACGACGAGCGCGACGACGCCGATCGCCCCGGCGCCGTGCCACTGGGCGCGGGCACCCGACGGACGGGCCGGCCGCGGCGCGAACGGTGACGGTCCTCCGAGCGCGAAACCGATCTGGAGCACGAGCCACGACAGCAGCACGACGCCGCCCACCCGAGCCACACCGATGAGCGGGCCCGACGCCTGTCCGATCGCGAGTGTCGCCAGCGGCACGCCACCGAACGGCACCACCAGGCGCGCGCCCTCGACGAGCGCGTGTGCGGCCGGGCGCCCGACGACACGCCACGGCCCGGTCGGTGCGCACACGGCGGCCAGCGCGTGGAGGCCGGCGAACAGGGCGCCAGCGAACACGTAGCCCGGGGCGGTCAGGAACCACATCCACCCCATGCCGGGGAACAGCCACCCCGCGGCGAACAACCAGCCGCGCGCGGCCCGCTGCCCGCGGGACGGGTGGCCGCCGAGTGACACCTCGAACAGCGCGATCCCCATGAATGCCAGGGGCCAGAACCCCCAGGGTGGCAGCGAGAGCGCCACCAGGAGACCGGCCCCGAGTGCCAGGGCGGCGCGGGAAACGGAGGATCGATCGGGTCTGGGGGAGTCGGACATGGCGGGCGCAGGCTAGGCGTCGAGTGCGAGGTGCAGGACGATCCGCTGGCGCGTCGAGCCCGGGGGGTGGCAGGCGAACAAGGTGGCCGTGTGCGCCTCGGTCTGCTCGACGATGTACAGCGCGTCGGGCATCACGATCGTCGTCCCGGTGACCAGGTAGCGGAACCGCCCCTCGAGGGTCGTGAAGATCACTTCGTCGCCCGGCACGAGATCGTCGATGTCGCGGAACACCCGGCCGTGGCTCGTGCGGTGCCCTGCCACCACGGCATTGCCGCGTCGGCCGGGCATCGCGGTGCCGGGCCAGTGCCCCGGCCCCTGGTCGAGCGTCGTGAGCGTGATGCCTTCGAGCAACGGCACTGCGATGCCGAGCTTCGGGATCTCGAGGGTGCCGATCTCGACGTACGGCTCGTCGATGTCCGGATCGGGCGGTGGAACCGGCTGCGGCAGCGTCTCGACCACCGTCGCCGGGGCCGTGTCGGCGGGCAGGGTGGCCGGAGCGATCGAGGGCTGCACCGGTGCAGCCGTGGTGACCGGTGCAGCCGTCGTGACCGGTGCGGCGGGGGCCACCTGGTCGAGCCCGACACCGAGCAGCGCAGGGTCGTCCTCGGGGCCGTTGCTGCAGGCGGTGACGCCGAGCAACGCGACGAGCGCGAACGCGCGCCATCTCGTTCGCCACGGCATCATGCGCTCACTGTACGGCGGGACCGGCGACCTGTCCGAGCACCTCGGTGGCCCGCTGGCCGGACCGGATGCACGCGGGGATGCCGATGCCGTGGTAGCTCGCGCCGGCGAGTGCGAGGGTGGCGGGCAGGCGCGCCTCGATGTCGGCGACCATGCGGTGGTGGTGCGGCCGGTACTGCGGGAACGCCCGCTGCCACGGCGTGATGCGTGTGGCGGTCGGTGCGAGCGGCAGGCCGAGGTGCCGGCTCGTCTCGGCGATGGCGGCGTCGAGGATCTGCTCGTCGGTGAGGTGCATCACGGGCAGGCCGTCGCGCCCGAGCGAGATGCGCAGGACGACCTCGTCGGACCGGTGCCACTGTGGCCACTTCTGCGACCCGAACGACACGGCTGTCACCAACCGCTGGACCGGCTTGGGCACGAGGTAGCCGCTCATGCCGCGGAGCCGGTCGGGCCACTCGGCGGCAGAGATGGCCAGGGTGACCATGATGACGTCGGAGTACTCGATCGAGCCGAGCAAGACGGCAGCCGTGGGGTCGGGCACGAGCCGCGCCGCCTGGGTGGCCGGGCATGCGAGCACAACAGCGTCGAACGCCTCGCCGTCGACACGCCACCGGGCGCCGTCGGCCTTGAGCATCGTGCACGGAGCACCGGTGCGCACCGTGCCGCCCATCTCTCTGATCGAGCGCCCGGCGGCTTCCACGAGCTGCGCCATGCCGCCCGAGGGCGCGTAGAACACCGGACCCGCGGTGGCGGGGCTCGGTGGAGCCGGCCGGGATCGCGCAGC
>JBEGOE010000390.1:0-3920 GCA_041182165.1 Actinomycetota bacterium | reverse complement strand
GGATGGTGGACTCCGGAGCGGAGATCTGCACGATGAGATCTCGACGCCTCCGACCCATCATGGGGCGGGCTTTCGCCTGCCCCATGAATTGGGATTGGAGTTCGCAATTTAGTGGGCGAGGGGGGACTTGAACCCCCACGTCCTTTCGAACACTGGCACCTGAAGCCAGCGCGTCTGCCATTTCGCCACTCGCCCGAGTGAACGTTGCAACGCTAGCAAGTACCGGGGGCGCGCCCAACCCCCTCCGCGCCCGCCAGTACCCTGCAACTTCTGATGGGCATGCAATCGTTCGAGCGGGCTCTGGAGAATATGGTCGCGTCCGTGTTCTCCCGTTCGCGCAGCACCATCCGCCCCGTCGAGCTCGGTCGGCGGCTGCTGCGCGAGATGGACGACCATCGCAGCGTCGACGTCAAGGGCCGCCGCATCGTCCCGAACCACTTCACGTTCCACCTCTCACCCCGCGACCACGACGGCTTCGCCGACATCGACAACGCCCTGCGGGAAGAGCTCTGCACCGCGGCCATCGAGTACGCGCAGGACGAGAACTACCACTTCGTCGGCCCGGTCAGCGTGGCGCTCGTCGTCGACCAAGCGCTCAAGCCCGGCCGCATCGGCATCGCATCCCAGCTCTCCGAAGACGCGAACCCCGGCGCCGAGCTCGCCGCAGCGGCGCAGCCCGCGGTCGACGAGCCGTCGGTCTGGAGCCCCGCACCCATCTCGATGAACCCCATCGCCGATGTCCCGCAGCCCGCTGCCGCAGCACCGGCGCCGGGCCCGGCGCTGGCACCGCTCTTGATCCCCTCGGTCGTGCAGGCAGAGCCCGTCGGTGTCGTCATCGACCCGGCCTCCGCACCGGCCGCACCCGCACGCCGCACCGGGCACTTGCTCCTGCCGTCCGGCGAGCGCGTCGTGGTCGGCACCGACGTCGTCAGCATCGGCCGCCTGCCCGAGTGCACCATCACCCTCACCGACCCCAACGTCAGCCGCCGCCACGCCGAGGTGCGCCCCGGCACCCAGATCACCGTCGTCGACCTCGGCTCCACCAACGGCACCAAGGTGAACGGGCTCCGCATCACCGGCGAGCGCCCCCTCGTCGACGGCGACATCGTCAGCCTGGGCAGCACACACCTGAGGTTCGAGGCGACGTCGCCCTCGGCATGACCGACCAAGTCCTCGAGATCCTCAAGTACGCCCTCCTGGCGCTGCTCTACCTCTTCTTCGCACGCGTCCTGTGGGCCGTGTGGAGCGAGGTCCGCGGCCCCCGCCCCGGCTCGTACGTGGCCGCCCCGATCGCCACCGAGTTCGACCCGACCACACCGGCAGGCGTCCCCGTGCCCCATCGCCCCAAGCGCGGGCAGAAAGGCCGCGTGAACCGCCTCGTGGTCATCGAACCCCGTGAGCGCAAGGGCGCCACGTTCCTCCTCAACACCGAGATGCGCATCGGCCGCACCACCAACTGCGCCATCAGCATCCCCGACGACGCGTTCGTCTCACAGATCCACGCCCGCGTGTTCCTCGCCGACGGGATCAGCTGGGTCGAGGACCTCGGCTCCACCAACGGCACCTACCTCAACGGCGCTCGCATCACCAACGCCGTGCCGATCACCAAGGGCGACCGCCTCCAGGTGGGCGCCAGCATCTGGGAAGCCAACTGATGGCCGCGCTCGCCTGGGGTGCCGCCACCGACGCAGGCCGCGTGCGCGACACCAACGAGGACTCGTACGTCGCCGAGCCGATGATCTTCGTGGTCGCCGACGGCATGGGCGGCCATCAGGCCGGCGAGGTCGCCAGCGAGCTCGCCACCACCACCCTCAAGGACCGCCTCGGCGCCGGCGCGCCGAGCGCCGACGTCGTGGTCGCCGCCGTGGTCGAGGCAAACGCGCACATCTTCCAGACCGCACACACCAACGCCGCCCAGCGCGGCATGGGCACCACCCTCACCGCGATCGCCGTGCTGCCGGCCGACGACGGCCGTCCCGAGCAACTGGCCATCGTGAACGTCGGCGACAGCCGCTGCTACCTCCAGCGCCGCGACATGCTCGTGCGCGCCACCATCGACCACAGCTACGTGCAAGAGCTGCTCGCCACCGGCCACATCACCGAGGCCGAGGCCCGCAACCACCCACGCCGCAACATCGTCACCCGCGCGCTCGGCATCGAGCCCACCGTGCGCGTCGACTCGTGGGTGATGCCACTCGTGCGCGGCGATCGCTTCGTGCTCTGCAGCGACGGCCTCGTCGACGAGATCGAGGACGGCGAGATCCTCCGCATCCTCAGTCACCACACCGAGCCGCAGGAAGCTGCCCGCGCGCTCGTGGTCGCCGCCGTCGAGGCCGGCGGTCGCGACAACGTGACCGTCGTGGTGGTCGACGTGGTCGACGGGATCGACCCTGCGTCGCTCGCCGACGACGCCCTCCTCACCGACGACGAGTCGATGGAGATCACCGCCGTCCTCACCGACGCCGACCCGATCATCCACACCGCCGAGATGCCCATCACACCCAGCCCGCTGAAACAGCAGATGGACCGCAAGCTCACCGCACGCACCTTCGTTCTGATGCTGCTGGGCGCCGTCGTGCTGACGGTGATGATCACCCTCGTCGCGGTCGCATTCACGAGCGACGACATCGCGCCGGCGCCCACCACCAGTTCGTCGACGACGTCATCGACGTCGACCACGAGCACCAGCACGACGTCCACCACCGCGGCGCCCGCCACCACCGTCGACGTCGGGACGACGCTCAGCCCATGAGCTCCCCCTCGCCGCTGGCCGCAGCACGCCGCAGCACCGAGCTCGGCCTCGTGGTGATGGCGGGGTGCATCACGGCCGCCGCCTACACGCTGGCCTCGCTCGGCAAGAACGCCGAGATCCCGCCGATCATCGTCCCGTTCCTCGTGGCGCTCCTGGCCCTGCTGCTGCTCGCATCGATCGCCACCCGCTGGCTCGCCCGCGGCGCCGACGCCACGCTGCTACCGCTCGTCGCGCTGCTGCACGGCCTCGGCTACGTGGTCATCACCCGCCTCGACGACCGCCTCGCCGGCCTCCAGACCACCTGGACCTTCATCGCCATCGCGGCCTACATCGCCACGCTGTTCGTGGTGCAGCGCACCACCGACCTCGCCCGCTACACGTGGACGTTCTTCGCGCTGGGCGCCGTGCTGCTGATGCTGCCGTTGGTGCCCGGCCTCGGCCGCTCGTTCGGTGGCGCCCGCATCTGGGTGAGCATCGGCCCGATCAACTTCCAGCCCGGCGAGTTCGCCAAGCTCGCCCTCGCGCTCTTCTTCGCCGGCTACCTCGCCGAGCGCCGCGAGCTCATCGCTGCGAACACATGGAAGGTCGGCCCGCTCCACCTGCCCGAACCTCGCCACCTCCTGCCGATCCTGCTCGCCTGGGCGTTCTCGGTCGTCGTCATGGTGGGCCTCAAGGATCTCGGCGCATCGCTGCTCTTCTTCGCCCTCTTCGTCGTCATGTTGTGGGTGGCCACCGAGCGCACCAGCTTCCTCGTCCTCGGCACGGGGCTGTTCCTCGGGGCCGCCTACCTCGCGTGGCGGCTCTTCGACAACGTGCAGACCCGTGTCGCCATCTGGCGCGACCCGTGGCCGCAGTACGAGGGCAGGGGCTACCAGGTGATCCAGGCGATGTTCGCCCTGTCGAACGGCGGGGTCGACGGCACCGGCCTCGGCCTCGGCAGCCCCAACAAGATCCCCGAGGTGAAGAACGACTTCATCTTCGCCGCCATCGGCGAAGAGCTCGGCCTGTTCGGCGCCACCGCAATCCTGATCGCGTTCGTGCTCATCGTCGGCGCCGGCTACCGCATCGCCATCCGCGCCGACCGGCCGTTCGAGAAGCTCCTCGCCACCGGCCTCACCACCATCATCGGCCTGCAGGCGTTCATCATCATCGGCGGCGTCATCCGGGT
>JBEGOE010000389.1:0-5776 GCA_041182165.1 Actinomycetota bacterium | reverse complement strand
GCTGCTGATGGGCGGCGCCGCCGGCATGGCCTTCGGCGTCTGCTATCTCGGGCTCAGCGTCGCGCCGACGTTGCTGCTGGCCGTGCCGCTCGCGTTCCTCGCCCACCTCGGTGGCGGCGCCCAGTGGACGCTCTCGACCTACGGCCTGCAGCGCCGCGCGCCGGACGCTATCCGTGGCCGCATCCTCGCCGGCGACTTCGGCATCGTGACGCTCATCATCACGCTGTCGAACCTCGGAGCGGGTGCCCTGGCCGACTCGGTCGGCGCCCGCACCGCCATCGCGGTCTTCGCCTGCCTGAGCCTGCTCGCCGGTGCGGCCTACCTGTGGTTCACGCGAGGGGTGCGCGATCGGTTGGCGGCCGAGTTCCGTCTGTCGTCCGAGCAGTCCGCGCCCGCGTCGCCGTGAGCCACTGTTGCTCGGCCTCGGCCATCGGGGTGCTGGGTGGGCCCTGCACGAACGGCCAGAGCTCTTCGGCCATGCGTCGGTAGTTGCCGCTCGCCTGGAGCTCGCCGAGCAGGGCGTAGAGGCCGAGGTTGATGCGCTGGATGAAGACGAACGCCTTCGGCACCGTGGCGTACTGCGAGATCGGGCTCGTGCGGTCGAACGTGTGCCGAACGATGCGGCTCGCGTACTCGCCCGACCAGGTGATCGGCCCGTCGGTGCGCACGCTCTCGTAGAACTGGCTGAAGTACTCGCCGACGGCCTCGTCGGTGGCCGGCGCACCGGAGCTCAACATGCCGGCGCGCTCGAGGATGCGGCGGAACGCCGACACGTCGTGGTCGTAGGCGGCGGTGCGCACCATCGAGACGAAGGTGTCCATCTCGTCGTCGGAGAAGTGCTTCACCAGGCCGAAGTCGAAGAAGGTGATCCGCCCGTCTCCGTGGAAGAGGTAGTTGCCGGGATGCGGGTCGCCGTTGAACAGGTGCATGCCGTAGAGGCTCCGGAACGTGAACCGGAACAGGCACTCGCCGATGAGGTCGTGCTGCTGCTGGTCCCAGGTGAGCGCCTCGGCCCACGTGGCGCCGGTGACGAGTTCGGTCGTCAGGACACGTCGGGTGCTCAGCGCCGGCAGCACCTCGGGGATGTGGATGAACGGGTGCCCGCGGTAGTGGTCGGCGAAGATCGTCTGGTTGCGGGCCTCGAGCTCGTAGTCGAGCTCGTCGGTGATCCGCTCCTTCACCTCGGCGACCATCTCGTCCGGGTCGAGGCCACCGAAGCCCTGCTTCAGGATGGCGCCGAGCAGGTCTGCGTTGCGGAGGTCGGCCGCGATCGCCTCGGCGACACCGGGGTACTGGACCTTCACGGCCACCGCCCGCTCGCGACCGGTCTCGGGGTCGACCACCCCTGCGCGGTGGACCTGGCCGATGCTGGCAGAGGCGAGCGGCAGGGGATCCCACTCGACGAAGAGCTCGTCGGGGTGCAGCCCCAGCTCGTCCTCGATGACCTTGGCGGCCAGCTCGGCACTCATCGGCGGCGCGTTCGACTGGAGCTGTGCCAGCGCCTCGCGCATCGGGCCGGGCAGCCCCTCGTCGATGTAGCTGGCCATCTGGCCGAGCTTCATCAGCGCGCCCTTCATGTGGCCGAGGCGCTCGGTGATCGCCTCGGCGGTCTTCAGCTCGCGCTCGGCGTCGAGCTCGATTCGGCGTTCGGCCGAGGCGAACACCTTGCGCGCTGCGGTGGAGGCATAGGTGCCGCCCACCTGCGCGCCCAGCCGGGCGAGATCGAGGTTGCGTGACAGCCGAACGTTCTGTCGGTGCCGCCACCACGTCGCGGCCGCAGCCGCGCCGGTGAGTCCGGCGGTGAGTGCCACGGTCGTCTTCTTCACCCGTCCAGGATGCCGGGCGCCCGACACGCCTTCCACCCGTGCCCCGACCCGCGGGCTCAGAACATGCCGGGCACGGTGGCAACGGTGCGCTCGACCACGCTGTGCGCGGCGCGCAACAATGTGGGCACGAACCGATCGGCGTTCGCCACGACGGCGTCGTGGTCACCGTCGACGCGGAAGGCCTCGGCGCCCTTGATCGACTCGAAGAGGCGCACCTGTCGGCGCACCGGCACGACGCGGTCGCGCATGGTGATGACCACCGAGGTGGGCACGTCGACCTCGCTGATCCAACTGCGCGACGAGAACGAGCCGATGGCGCGGCCGGCCTCGAGCACCGCCCGCCAGTCATGCATGCTGGCCTCGTCGATCGCCCACGGCTCCCACTGCTCGGTCTTGCGCTGGAGGTAGAGCTGCGCCGTGAGCCACCGGCGTGCCTGCAGCGGGGTGAGCCGGGCGACGGCCGCCAGCCCGGACAGGCCCATGAAGCTGAGCCGCTCCTCGCGGGACGTGACGAAGTAGCCCGAGGTCGCGCAGAGGACGAGGCCCGACACGCGGTCGCTGTGGCGCTTCCACATCAGTTGCGCCACGGGTCCGCCCATCGAGTAGCCGACGGGGATGATCTGGTCGATGCCGAGCGCGTCGCAGGCTGCGATGGCGTCGTCGGCGCAGTCCTCGAGCCGGAACAGCTTCTTCGAGCGGATGCCCCGGCCGTGCCCCCGGTGGTCGATTGCGACGACCTGGTACCGCTTGCCGAGCGCCTCGTAGGCGGTGAACCAGTTCAGATCGGCGGTGGCGGTCCAGCCGTGCAGCAGCACGAGCGTGGGCGCACCCTCGGGGCCTGCGAGCCGACGCACGAACGTCGTGCCGCGCCCGGGCAGCTCCAACGCCTCGCCGTGAGGCAGCGTGGGGGAGTGGACGCCCCCGCCGTCTCGGATCGCCACTAGGCGTTCTCCACCTCGATGATCTTCACCTTCAGCGTGCCCCGTGGTCCCTGGTACTCGACGATGTCGCCGTCGACGCGTCCGAGGAGCGCGGCGCCGAGGGGGGACTGCGGGCTGACGATGTCGTGCAGGGTCTCCTCCTCGGGGTGGCCCACGAGATAGCGCTCGGCCATGTCGTCGGAGTCGCCGTCGTACACGATCGCGACGACGCTGCCGGGCCGGACGCTGCCGTCGCCGCCGGGCTCGATGATGAGGTGGTTGAGCGGGTCGAGCAGGTGCTCGAGCTGGCGGATGCGGCCTTCCATGTGGCCCTGCTCGTCCTTGGCGGCGTGATAGTCGCCGTTCTCGCTGAGGTCGCCCATGAGGCGCGCCGTCTCGATCTTGTTCGCCACCTCGATGCGGCCGCGCGTGCTGAGGTCGTGGTGCTCGGCCTTCAGCCGCTCGTAGGCGGAACGTGACAGGTGGTGTGTAGCCATACGACAGATGAATCTACCTACCGCAGCGCACCGGATCTGCCTCGCTCCGGTGCGCTGCGGTACGTTGCTCGGCTTATGACTCATCGCATTGCAGTGATCGGCGGCGACGGCATCGGCCCCGAGGTGACCGCCGAGGCGCTCAAGGTCGTGCGTGCGGCCAGGGTGGCCATCGAGACGACCGACTACGACCTCGGAGGCGCCCGCTACCTGCGCGATGGCGAGATCCTCAGCGACGCGGTGCTCGACGAGCTGCGGACGTTCGACGCGATCCTGCTCGGCGCGGTCGGCACGCCCGATGTGCCGCCGGGGGTCATCGAGCGTGGCCTCCTGCTGAAGATGCGCTTCGATCTCGACCTCTACGTCAACCAGCGGCCGTTCGTCGGCACGGCGCCGGGCCACACCCAGCCCCACGACTTCGTGGTCATCCGCGAGAACACCGAGGGGCCCTACGTCGGTGAGGGCGGTGTGCTGCGCAAGGGCACGCCGAACGAGGTGGCGACGCAGGGTTCGGTCAACACACGCATGGGGGCCGAGCGAGCGATCCGCTACGCGTTCGAGCTCGCCCGCACGCGCAATGGCCGCAAGCACGTCACGCTCGTCCACAAGACGAACGTGCTCACCTTCGCCGGCGACCTCTGGCAGCGCGCCTTCGACGCCGTGGCCGCCGAGTACCCCGACTGCGCGACGGCGTACAACCACGTCGACGCGGCGTGCATCTACTTCGTGCAGGACCCGCACCGCTACGACGTCATCGTCACCGACAACCTGTTCGGCGACATCCTCACCGACCTCGGCGGGGCGGTCAGCGGCGGCATCGGCCTCGCCAGCAGCGCGAACCTCAACCCGGCGCGCACCGGCCCCAGCATGTTCGAGCCGGTCCACGGATCGGCGCCCGACATCGTGGGCACCGGCAAGGCCAACCCGGTCGCCGCCATCCTCAGCGCAGCGCTCATGCTCGACTTCCTGGGCGAGGGCGACGCCGCCGATCGCATCCGGGCCGCCTGCGATCAGGCGGGTGCTGGCAGCACCACCGACATCGGTTCACAAATCGCCGCCATCGTGGCAGGCTGACGAACCGTCCGACCTCACTCTCGCAGGCACAACGCACGAAGGGGCACCCGATGCCGATCCAACCAACCCCGAAGATCTGGATGAACGGCGAGCTCGTCGACTGGGAGAAGGCCCAGGTCCACGTGCTCACGCACACCCTCCACTACGGCACGGGCGTGTTCGAGGGAATCCGCGCCTACGAGACTGCTGACGGCCCCGCCGTGTTCCGGCTCACCGAGCACATCGAGCGCCTGTTCCGCAGCGCGCACATCCTCGGCATGGAGATCCCGTACACGGTCGACGAGCTCGTCGCCGCCACCAAGGGCACGGTCGCGTCCACCGGTCTGCCGGCGTGCTACGTGCGGCCGATCGCGTTCTACGGCTACGGCGAGATGGGCATCAACACGATGCCGTGCAAGGTCGATGTCGCCATCGCCTGCTGGCCGTGGGGTGCCTACCTCGGCGACCACGCGGTCGAGAAGGGCGTGCGCATGAAGATCTCGTCCTGGACCCGCCACGACCACAACACCATGCCGCCAGCGGCGAAGACGGTCGGCAACTACGTGAACAGCTCGCTCGCCAAGGTCGAGGCGCTGAAGGCCGGGTACGACGAGGCGATCATGCTTGCCCCGAACGGGCTCGTGGCCGAGTGCACCGGCGAGAACATCTTCGCCGTCCGCAACGGCATCATCCTCACCCCGCCGCTCTCGGCCGGGGCGCTCCAGGGCATCACCCAGCACTCGGTCATCACCATCGCGCGGGACCTCGGCTTCGACATCCGCGTCGACAACATCGCCCGCAGCGACCTCTACATCGCCGAGGAGATCTTCGTGTGCGGCACGGCCGCCGAGATCAGCTCGGTCAACTCGGTCGATGACCGCGCGGTGCCGTGCCCCGGGCCGATGACGAAGGCCATTGCCGAGGTGTACGCCCGGGCGGTCCGCGGCCAGGAGGATGCCTACAAGGACTGGTGCGAGCTCGCCGTCTGAGGTGACCTCCAGGGTTGCGATCGTCAAGACCCTGGCAAGCCGAATCCGCTCTCGGACAGTTGCCCATGGCACACCGGTGGAGGTCGGACATGAGTACCAGCATCGAGACGGGGGAGGCGCGCCGGCACTCGCTGGGCGGCGCCCGTCCGCCTGCCTCGGTGATGGTGCCGACCCTCGGCGTCGCCGTCGTCGTCGGGTCGGTCGCACCCGCGACCGATGTCGATCAGCGTGAGACCACTCGGGTGTCCCTGCTCGCCGCCGCCGACGCGGTCGGCCACACGCGCACGGTGCTCGCCGGACCGATCGAGCTGCACGACCTGGCGCTCGAGTTCGGGGTGGGGTTCATCGCGTCAGACGGGACGTGGGACGACGGGGTCCGTCTGGCCCTGTCGATCGCCCCGACCGAGCTGGTGGCACTCGCACCGCACGATGGTGTCATCGTCGCGGCGCGGTTGCGGGAGGCTGCGTCGACGCTCGATGTCGGTGACGCCTGG
>JBEGOE010000388.1:0-2855 GCA_041182165.1 Actinomycetota bacterium | reverse complement strand
CATCGCGTTGGTGTCGGGTGCGTCGACCCGCATGCCGAAGCGCACGCCGTCGAAACGGGCGAGGTTGCTGCTCGCCTCGGCCGGGGCGATCAGGTAGTAGGCGGTCAGGGCGTTGGCGAAGGCCGGCACCTGCACGTCGACGATGGTGGCGCCGGCCTCGCGCAGCGCGTCGAACGCTGCTTCGAGGCGCTCGAGCACGTCGGGGTCGGCGCCCTCGGGCAGGTCGGTGATCCGGCCGACGCGCAGGCCTTCGACGCCGCGGTCGAGCGAGGCGACGAGCGACGGCTGGGCAGCGGGGATCGACGTCGAGTCCATCGGGTCGTGCCCGCCGATGACATCGAGCATCAGCGCTGCATCGTGGACCGTGGTGGTGAACGGGCCGATCTGGTCGAGCGAGCTGGCGAACGCGATCAGGCCGTACCGGCTGACGTAGCCGTACGTGGGCTTCACGCCCACCACACCGCAGAGGGCGGCGGGCTGGCGGATCGAGCCGCCGGTGTCGCTGCCGATGCTGACGGCCGAGAAGCCGGCGGCCACGGCAGCGGCACTGCCACCGCTCGAGCCGCCGGGCACCCGACTGATGTCGAGCGGGTTGCGGGTGGGACCGAACGCGCTGTTCTCGGTGCTCGAGCCCATCGCGAACTCGTCGAGGTTCGTCTTGCCGACGGCGATCGCACCGGCTGCGGCGAGCTTCGTCACGACGGTGGCGTCGTACGGGGGCTTCCACCCGGCCAGGATCTTCGACGAGCACGTGGTGGGCACACCACGGGTGCACATGTTGTCCTTCAGCGCCACCGGCACACCGGCCAGGGGACCCGGATCGCGGCCGGCCGCCACAGCGGCGTCGATGGCGGCTGCTGCCGCCCGGGCGTCGTCGGCGAGCACGAGGTTGAACGCATGGATCTCGTCCTCGCGCTCGGCGATGCGGGTGAGGTGCGCCTCCATCACGTCGACGGCCTTCACGGACCCGTCACGGACGCCGGCGGCGATGGCAGCAGCGGTCACCGGGGTGGCGGCGAGGTCGGTCATGAGTCGAGCCCGATGATCGGCGGCACACGGAAGCGGCCGTCCTCGGCCACCGGTGCGGCGGCCAGCACCTCGTCGCGGTCGAGGCCGGGCTGCACGACGTCGGCACGGAACACGTTCCGCAGCGGATACGGCTGCGTCATCGGCTGCACGTGGGTGAGATCGAGGGCATCCATGTCGGCGAAGTGCTCGAGCATGCCGTCGAGTTCGGCCGTCAGGCGCTCGGTCTCGTCGGGCGTGAGGTCGAGTCGGGCCAGCGTGGCCACCTTCACGACGTCGGCTGTGGTGATCCGGTCAGACACAGCGATTGATGCTACGGCGTGCGCCGATCGAAGAGCCCGACCATTCGGCCGGCGAGGGCGTGGCCAGCCTCGACGTGTTGGGAGATGCGGCGGGCGATGGGGCCGTTGATGGGGCCGTTGATGGGGCCGGCGGCCGCGCCGCTGCCGAGCCTCACGACGCCGTGGATCAGGAGCCCGCTCGTGCCGTCGTCGTACCGCATCGTGGCCGTCGCGACGTCCGACGCCGGGACGGTCCTGCCCATCGTCGCGCTCGCCGCCGGCCCCGTGCCGCGCCTGGCATCGGCATCGCCATCAGCATCGCCATCGGTATCGGTATCGACGGTCAGGGTGATGCCGATGTCGACGAGCAGCGGCGCAACGCCGGTCAGGAAGGAGCGGGCGTCGCCCGTGCCCGTGCCCGTGCCCGTGCTGAACGCGACGTCGGGGCGGCTGCGGAGCAACTCGATCAGCGTCAGCACGCCGGTGCCGTCGCCGCCACCGACATGGACGACCGCGTCGCGATCGGGGCGATGACGGCCGAGCAGCCGTCCGAGGGCGAGGCCCGGGTGGACCCGCGGCGAGGTGACCGGATCGGCGAACCACTGGATGGCCCGCAGGTTCGGCAGCCAAGCACCGTTCGACAGGCCGATCAGCCCCATCGAGTGGCCGACGGTCCATCTGGTGGGGAACCCGTCCCACCACGAGCCCATCGGCAGGGACGCCGTCGCGACGCGCACGCCGCGATCGGACAGACCGGAGTGGGCCGTGATGCCCTCGTCCGCCATGACCACCGACGCCGACGATCCGACCGTGCCGACGATCATGACGTTCGGGCCGACCACCGGCCGCAGCGCTGTCCAGGCCCGATCGCCGCTGGGCAGGAACGCCCCCACCATCGTCCGACGCGTCCGGTCGAACAACCACAGGCGATGCGGTGGCACGATCGCCACGGCGCCCAACCACAGCAGCGCCGGCACGATCACGGGCAAGCGTGAGTCGACCCCCGGGAGCGGCCACGATGCCCAGGCGCCGTCGATGCCGCGGGCAAAGGTGTCGGCGACCTTCCCGGCGATGAGCACCACGAGCACGCCGGCTGCAACGGAGATCAGCAGGCGGCCGGCCAGGAAGGACGGACGGGCCACGATGAGGAGCCTCACCCCGAACGCGAGCACGGCAAGGGCCACACACCCGATCACGAGGGCACCGTTGTCGGCCCGGGGCACGAACGGCAGGCCACCGAGGAGCCATCGCGCGTACCGAACGATGATGGGGACCACCAGCAGCAGGACCACCAGCAGGAAGCCACCCACGACGGTGGCGGACGCGTACTGCTCGAGGTCGGGGCGACGACGCGAGGCAGCATGCAGCAGAGTCCCGACGACGATCAGCACCAGGCCCGGCAGCACGAGCCGCAGGGGCAGCAACTCGCGAAGGCCCATGATCGTGTCGGCGGTGCGGTCGGTGTACGGGAACGCCGAGTGGATCGCCCGCGTCCGGGTCGCGCCGCCCAGCATCGCGCCGATCACGTACGCGCCTGCCGTTGCCGTC
>JBEGOE010000387.1:0-9599 GCA_041182165.1 Actinomycetota bacterium | reverse complement strand
CGCCCGGATGGTGCAGGTGGCCGAGCTCGAGGACGGCCGGTACGCGGTCATCTGCGTCGGCACCCGGCGCATCCGGGTGAATGCCTGGCTGCCGGACGACCCGTACCCGCTGGCGGACGTCGACGACTGGCCCGACGACGAGGCCGAGCTGTACCGGCTCGATGACCGGATCGCCGTCGCGGCGGGCCGCGTCCGCCGGGCCTGCGCCTTGGCGAACGAGCTGGGCGACTCGACGGCAGACCCCTCGGCGGACATCGCCGACGACCAGCTGCAGGCCACCTATCAACTCGCGGCGATGATGCCGGTGGGTCCTGCCGACGTCCATGCGCTCCTGTCGGCGCCGGGCCCGCTCGCCCGACTCGACCTCCTCGACCATCTCCTCGACGACATCGAGGTCGTGCTCCGGTTCCGTCTGTCGGAGCCGGGGAACGGGTTCGAGATCGACGAGATGTGATAACAAAGAGGCGTGGCTAACGAGATCCCCAGGTCGACACAGCAGTCGGTGAACGTCGGTGAGGTGTTCGAGTACGTCAAGGAATACGCCCGCCAAGAGACCGTTGGCCCCCTGAGGGGCGCCGGTCGTTGGCTCGGCTACGGCGCCGCCGGTTCGATCCTGCTCGGCACGGCCGGCGTGTTCATCGTCGTCGGCCTCCTGCGCATGGTGCAGAACGAGTTCGGTCCCACGTTCGAGGGGCGCTGGATGAGCCTGCTGCCGTACCTGTTCGCCCTGGTGCTGTGCATCGCCATCATCGGCCTCGCCATCAGCCGCATCATGAAGTCGTCGCTCAACGGCGACTGAGCCCGGAGACCTGTCATGTCACAGCAACGCATCACCCGCGACGACCTCGAGGCCAAGTTCCGTGCACTGCAGGACGACGTCCAGGGCAAGGTCATGGACAAGCGGCAGACCCTCGTGGCTGCCGGTTCGGCCGTCGCTGTCGTCGTCATCCTCATCGTGTTCTTCCTCGGCAAGCGCAGCGGCCGGAAGAAGACGACGTTCGTCGAGATCCGTCGGCTCTGACCATGCCGTTGCCCCGGCCGGCCCGGCCCCGCGAGACCCTCCGCAGGAACGCGATCTTCCGCGGTTACTCCAACGGCCTCTTGAGCCTGTTCAGCCCTGCCGTCATCGTGCGCCGCAACGCCTTGCAGCGTGGCCTGATCGGTGGCAGCAAGGGGTGGCTCGCTCTGTTCGTGGCGATCTCGGCCCGCAGCTTCCTCAAGAAGCACGTCGGCCGCCAGATGGAGGTCGTCTCCACCGAGGTCCTCGCCAAGGGCCAGGCCGTCTCTGTTCGGAGCATCCCGCCGCTCACCCGCCGCCAACGCCGCGCACTGCGCTCGAGGTAGCGGTATGAAGGTCCTGCTGCGCAATCCCACGCGCGAGATCGAGATCGACGGTCGTCGACGCGTCCACGCCCTGCTCGCCGAGCTCGGCCTCAACCGGGAGTCGCACCTCGTCATCCGCAACGGCACGCTCGTGCCCGGCGACGGCGAGCTGCATGCCGACGATGTGATCGAGATCCGCCCCGTGATCTCCGGGGGTGCCTGATGGGTGACGTCGGCTCGAAGTGCCGCGTCTGCCGCCAGCCGGCGATCATCGACCTGGCGCGCCACAACGCCAACTTCTGCGCCGAGCACTTCCTCGAGCTCTGCCGCCGCCAGGTGACCAAGGCGATCGAGCAGTTCGGCCTCCTCGAGCGTGACGACAAGATCCTCGTCGCCGTGTCGGGCGGCAAGGACAGCCTCGCCGTGTGGGACCTCCTCATCGAGCTCGGCTACCAGGCCGACGGCCTGTACGTCGGTCTGGGCATCGGCGAGTACAGCGACGTCTCCGGGCAGTACGCACAGCGGTTCGCCGACGAGCGTGGCCTGACGCTCATCACCATCTCGCTGCGGGGCGAGTACGGCTACGACATCCCGACCGCCTCGAAGGCCACCCGACGCGTCCCGTGCTCGGCATGCGGACTCAGCAAGCGGCACCTGTTCGACAAGGCTGCGCTCGACGGTGGGTACACGGCGCTCGTCACCGGCCACAACCTCGACGACGAGGCGGCCGTGCTGCTCGGCAACACCATCCGGTGGGAGATCGACTACCTCGCCCGGCAGCTGCCGAAGCTCGAGGCGCGTGACGGCTTCCCGAAGAAGGTCAAGCCGCTGGTGCGGCTCACCGAGCGCGAGATGGCGGCGTGGTGTGTGGTGCGCGGCATCGACTACCTGGTCGACGAGTGCCCGATGGCCGCCGGCAACCGGCACCTCGGCCACAAGGAGACGCTGAACGCGATCGAGGCGCAGTCGCCCGGCACGAAGGCCGCCTTCTACTTGAACTTCCTCGAGCGGATGGCGCCCCTGCTGGCCGACCACCACCGTCACGACCAAGAGGCACTCGGCACGTGCAACACGTGCGGGTCGCCCACGTCCGGCGAGGTGTGCGCGTTCTGCCGCCTGGTCGAGACCGCCAGTGCACACGAACCGGTTCCGGTGGAGCTGGTCACGAGAGGACGCAGATGAACAACCCCGCAGCCGCACGACCCGACCGGGGATGCCGGTGAACCGGCCCTTCGCCGTCGGTGACAAGGTGCTGCTCCTCGACAACAAGCAGCGTCGCTACCTGATCACGCTCGCTGCCGGAGCCGAGTTCCACACCCACACCGGCCTCTTCTCGCACGACATCATCATCGGCGAGAAAGAGGGGATCGTGGTCCGCAACACCAAGAACTCGCCGTACACCGCGCTGCGCCCCACCCTCGAGGACTTCGTCGTCGAGATGCCCCGCGGCGCCCAGGTGATCTACCCGAAGGACCTCGCCCCGATCTGCATGCTTGCCGACATCGGCCCGGGGGACCGGGTGCTCGAAAGTGGTGTCGGGTCGGGGGCGCTGAGCATGACCATGCTGCGCTACGGCGCCGACATCGTCGGCTACGAGCTCCGCGAGGACTTCGCCAATCGAGCCAAGGCCAACGTGCGCTCGTTCCTCGGTGACGAGGCGCTCGAACGGTACCAGGTCGAGCTGCGCGACTGCTACGCCGGCATCGACGAGCGCGAGGTCGACAAGGTCGTGCTCGACCTGCCCGAGCCGTGGCAGGTGGTGCCCCACGCCATGGAGGCACTGCGCCCCGGCGGCATCCTGATCGCGTACCTGCCGTCGATCATCCAGGTGTCGCAGTTGCGCGAGGCGATCGACCCGAAGGCGTGGAACGGCACGCGGACCCTCGAGGTCCTGCACCGCGGCTGGCACGTCGAGGGCGCCGCGGTGCGACCCGACCACCGCATGGTCGCCCACACCGGCTTCCTGACGGTGAGCCGCTTCCTCGGCTGAGCCCCGTCGCCCGGCAGACGAAAACGACGAACGGCGCCCCGCAGGGCGCCGTTCGGACGATCGTGTGAGCCGGTGTGGCTAGGGCTCGATGAAGATGCACTCGCCGGGGCACTCCTCGGCGCTCTCGATGACGCCCTCGAGCTGGCCATCAGGGATGTTCGCCATGCCTTCGGCACCCTGCGGGTTGCCCTTGGCGGTGGCGTAGATCGTGCTGCCCTCCCTGACGTACGCGAGGCCGTCGTCGAGGAGCGTGAAGACGTCGGGGGCGATTTCCTCGCAGAGCCCGTCGCCGGTGCAGAGATCCTGATCGATCCAGACCTTCATGGTGTAGTGCAGTCTCCTCGGAAGAGCAGTGGGACGCTGCGAGTGTACAGGTGGGAGTGGTCCCGGCACCGAATCCATGTCGCGTGAACCGGAGGTACGGTCGCCCCCGTCCGGTGCGTCGCGATCACCGTGGGTCGCGTGTAGGTTCGACCCATGGCACGGGGTGATGACCAGTCGATCGATGTGCTGAGGGCCGAGGCGCTGGTGCTCGAGCAGGAGATCGCCGAGCTGCGCCGCAAGTTGGCCGATGCACCGAAGCGCATGCGCGCGCTCGAGGAGCGTCTGCTCGAGACCAAGGGGCAGCTCGCCCACGCGGTGTCGCAGAACGAGAAGCTCAGCTACACCCTTCGCGAGGCGCGCGAGCACATCGCCACGCTGCGCGACGAGGTCGACAAGCTCAGCCAGCCGCCGTCTGCGTACGGCGTCATCGTCGGCAAGAACGACGACGGCACGGTCGACGTGCTCACCAGCGGCCGCAAGATGCGCGTCGGCCTCCATCCCGAGATCGACCACGAGAACCTCGAGCGCGGCGCCGAGGTCGTGCTCAACGAGAGCTTCAACGTCGTGTCGGCGCGCCGGCCCGAGGTGACCGGCGAGGTCGTCACCATCAAAGAGGTCATGGACGACGGCGTCCGCGCCCTGGTGGTGGGGCGGGCCGACGAAGAGCGGGTGTGCGAGCTGGCCGACAACCTCCGCGGCGTGCACCTGCGCAGCGGCGACAGCATGCGTCTCGACACGCGCAGCAACCTGCTGCTCGAGAAGCTGGCGCGGCCCGAGGTCGAGGACCTGCTGCTCGAGGAGGTGCCCGACATCTCCTACGCCGACATCGGTGGCCTCGACGACCAGATCGAGCAGATCGCCGATGCGGTCGAGCTGCCGTTCCTCTACGCCGACCTGTTCGCCGAGCACCAGCTGCCGGCACCGAAAGGCATCCTGCTGTACGGCCCGCCAGGATGCGGCAAGACGCTCATCGCCAAGGCGGTCGCGAACTCGCTCGCCAAGAAGGTCGCCGAGAAGACCGGTGGCGAGAAGGGCCGCAGCTACTTCATCAACATCAAGGGCCCCGAGCTGCTCAACAAGTACGTCGGCGAGACCGAGCGGCAGATCCGCCTCGTGTTCCAGCGGGCGCGTGAGAAGAGCGAAGAGGGTTGGCCGGTCATCGTGTTCTTCGACGAGATGGACTCGATGTTCCGCACCCGCGGCTCGGGCATCAGCTCCGACATGGAGTCGACGATCGTGCCGCAGCTGCTCGCCGAGATCGACGGTGTCGAGGGCCTGCGCAACGTCATCGTCATCGGTGCCACCAACCGTGAAGACCTCATCGACCCGGCCATCCTGCGTCCCGGCCGCCTCGACGTGAAGATCAAGATCGAGCGGCCGAACGCCAAGGCAGCGAAGCAGATCTTCGCCCAGTACCTCACCGAGGAGATCCCGATCGCCGCCGGTTCGGTGGTGGCCGACATGATCGACGAGACCGTCGTCGAGATGTACCGCGACGACGATGCCAACCAGTTCCTCGAGGTCACCTACCAGAACGGCGACAAGGAGATCCTGTACTACAAGGACTTCTCGTCGGGCGCCATGATCGAGAACATCGTCCGCCGTGCCAAGAAGCTCGCGATCAAGCGGGTCATCGCCGGCGGCGAGCGCGGCGTGTGCATCCAGGACCTCCTCGACTCCATCAAGCAGGAGTACAAGGAGCACGAGGACCTGCCCAACACCACGAACCCCGACGACTGGGCGAAGATCTCCGGCAAGAAGGGCGAGCGGATCGTGTTCATCCGCACCCTGGTGAAGGGCCACGCCCCGGCAGACCGCGAAGGCGGCCGAGCCATCGAACGGGTCGCCACCGGGCAGTACCTCTGACCCGGTCGGGGTAGGGTCGGGACATGGCGATCCCCAAGGTCTGTGGCATCGAGACCGAGTACGGGATCATGGTGCGCGGGGCCGACAACAACCCGGTCACGGCCTCGTCGCTGTTGATCAACGCCTACCTGCAGCAGCACACCAAGCAGCGGGTCAGCCGGATCGGCTGGGACTTCGAGGACGAGCGGCCGGGCAACGACGCCCGCGGGTTCAGCCTCGACGACGCACTGGCGCCCGACATCGAGACCCACCTCGTGAACGCGGTGCTCACCAACGGCGCCCGCTACTACGTCGACCACGCCCACCCCGAGGTCAGCACGCCCGAGTGCCGTGACGCCCGCGAGGTCGTGGTGTGGGACCGTGCCGCCGAGCTGATCGTGCAGGCCAGCATGCAGGCGGCCCGCCAGCTGCTGCCGGACGGTGCCGAGGTCCTGTGCCACAAGAACAACTCCGACGGCAAGGGCAACAGCTACGGCTGTCACGAGAACTACCTCGTCTCGCGAGACACGCCTTTCGGGCGCATCGTCAACCAGATCACCCCCCACTTCGTCACCCGCCAGATCGTGGTGGGCGCCGGCAAGGTCGGGTGCGAGCTGCCCGGTGTGACCGCCGCCGATGTGCCGTACCAGATCAGCCAGCGGGCCGACTTCTTCGAAGAGGAGATCGGTCTCGAGACGACGCTGAAGCGGCCGATCGTGAACACCCGCGACGAGCCGCACTGCGACGCCACCAAGTACCGGCGCCTGCACGTCATCGTCGGTGACGCGAACATGAGCGAGATCGCCACCTTCTTGAAGGTCGGCGCCACGGCGATCGTGCTGGCCATGATCGAAGACGACATGCTCGGCGACGACCTCGCTCTGGCCAACCCGGTGGGGGCGATCCGCCACATCAGCCACGATCCCTCGCTACAGCGCACGGTCCTGCTGCGCAGCGGCCGCCGGGTCACCGCCCTCGAACTGCAGTGGAGCATCCTCGAGCGGGCCCGCAAGTACGAGCGGTCGCACGGCCTCGACAGCGTCGGCAACGAGGTCGGCGCCGACGTGCTGCGTCGCTGGGAGCAGGTGCTCACGGGCCTCGAGCACGACCCCGACAGCGTGGCCGACGTCGTCGACTGGGTCGCCAAGCGGCGCATGGTGAACGGCTTCGTCGACCGCCACGGCGCGCAGCCGGGCGACGGGCGCCTGAAGGCGCTCGACCTGCAGTACCACGACATGCGCCCAGACAAGTGCCTGGCAACCCGAGTCGGTCTGCAGACGTTGGTCGGCACCGACGAGGCGCAGCGCGCGATGACGTTGCCGCCCGACACCACCCGCGCCTACTTCCGTGGCCGGTGCCTCGCCAAGTGGCCGCAGGACATCGTGGCCGCCAACTGGGACTCGTTGGTCTTCGACGTGGGTCGAGACCCGCTCCGCCGAGTACCGATGATGGAACCGCTGCGCGGCACGTCCGAGCATGTGGCTAGCTTGATCGACGAGAGCGACACCGCAGCCGAGCTGTTGGCCCGGCTGGAATCCTGAGCAGCACACCGTTACCTTCACCGACACCCCTCACGGACGGACGGAACCGATGGCAGAGCGAACGCAGAAATCGAAGGCCGCACCCACCAGGACCGAAGACGAGGTCGCGGAAGCGCCTGCCACGACGGCCACCGGCGAGAAGTTGAAGGCCGAGCTCGACGATCTGCTCGACGAGATCGACGACGTGCTCGAGACCAACGCCGAGGACTTCGTGAAGTCGTACGTCCAAAAGGGCGGTCAGTAGACCATCATGGCGATGCCGTTCTTCACGCCGGGCGACGACCCCGGCTCCTCCTTCCCTGATCTGCTTCGGCGGATCGGCCATGCCGGCAGCGGCTTCGACGGCGATCTGCCCACCGGTGCTGCGGCCGGCCTCAGCGTCCCCCACGCCACGACCTGCGTCGCACTGCGCTTCGCCGACGGTGTCGTCATGGCGGGTGATCGTCGCGCCACCAGCGGCAACCTCATCAGCCACCGCGGCATGGAGAAGGTCGTCCAGGCCGACCGGTTCAGCGGTGTCGCCATCGCCGGCGCAGCCGGGCCGGCAATGGAGATGATCAAGCTCTTCGCCCTGCAGCTCGAGCACTACGAGAAGGTCGAGGGCGCATCCATCAGCCTCGAGGGCAAGGCCAACCAGCTCTCGGCCATGGTGCGCGGCAACCTGCCAGCCGCCATGCAGGGCCTGGTCGTCGTGCCCCTGTTCGCCGGGTACGACGAGCGTCGCGACGTCGGCAGGCTCTGGAGCTACGACGTCACCGGCGGCCGTTACGAAGAGCTCGACTACGTCGCCACGGGCTCGGGCAGCCTGCACGCCGGCACGGTCAACAAGGTCGGCTTCCAGCCGCAGCTCACCCGCGACCAGGCCCTCGACCTGGCCTGCACGAGCCTGTGGGAGGCCGCCGACGCAGACTCCGCCACGGGCGGGCCCGATGCCCTCCGCGGCATCTACCCGGTGGTCGCCACCATCACGGCCGACGGCTGGCAGCGGCTCGACGACACCGAGCTGGCCGACCGCTACCGACAGATCGCCGCGGAGGTGCGCACCCGATGAGCATGCCGTTCTACGTCGCCCCCGAGCAGGTCATGAAGGACCGTGCCGACTACGCGCGCAAGGGCATCGCCCGGGGTCGCGCCCTGGTGGCCGTCCGCTACGTCGACGGCATCGCCCTCGTGGCCGAGAACCCGTCGAACACGCTGCGCAAGATCAGCGAGATCTACGACCGCATCGCCTTCGCCGGCGTCGGCAAGTACAACGAGTTCGACCAGTTGCGCGTCGCCGGGGTCCGAGCCGCCGACCTGAAGGGCTTCCAGTACTCGCGCGACGACGTCGACGCGCGTGGGCTCGCCAACCAGTACGCGCAGATCCTCGGCCAGATCTTCACCCACGAGATGAAGCCGATGGAGGTCGAGATCCTGGTCGCCGAGGTCGGCGCCGACGGGGCCCCCGACCAGCTGTTCCACATCCTCTACGACGGCACGGTGATGGACGAGAACCGCTTCAGCGTGCTGGGCGGCGACGCCGAGGCGATCACCGGACGCCTGAAGGACCTCGAGACCGACGCGCTGTCGCTCGGCGACGCGGTGCTCGCTGCAACCAATGCGCTCTGCGGCCCGGACCGGACGCTGAAGGCCGACGACCTCGAGGCTGCAGTGCTGGCCCGCAGCAACGGCCGCCGGTGCTTCCGCCGCCTCGCCGACGACGAGGTCGCCGCGCTCATCGCAGGCTGACGGATGACCGAGTCGGTCGACCTCAACGCCGACGTGGGGGAGGGATTCGGGCGTTGGTCGCTCGGCGATGACGACGGCCTCATGGCGGTCATCACCTCGGCGAACGTCGCCTGCGGCTTCCACGCCGGAGACCCCACCGTCATCCGCGCCACGTGCCGGGCCGCTGCGGCTGCCGGCGTCGCCATCGGCGCCCAGGTGAGCTATCCCGACCTCGCAGGCTTCGGCCGCCGCTTCGTCGACATGGAGCCCGGTGAGCTCACCGATGCGGTGCTGTACCAGCTCGCGGCGCTCGAGGGCATTGCCCGGGTGGAGGGCACGCGCGTGCGCTATCTCAAGCCGCACGGCGCCCTCTACAACACGATGGTGCACCACGAGAGCCAGGCCGCTGCCGTGGTCGAGGCGATCGTGGCGCACGGCCGCAACTTGCCCGTGCTCGGTCTGCCGGGCAGCTGGATCCACCGGATCGCCGTGGAACGTGGGGTCGGTGCCGTGACCGAGGGCTTCGCCGATCGCGGCTACACCGATGCCGGCACGCTGATCCCTCGGGGGCAACCGGGCGCGCTGCTCATCGAGGGCGAGGCGGTGCGCGCCCAGACCGTTCTCCTGCTCGACCAGGGCGTCGCCTCGATCTGCGTGCACAGCGACACCCCCGGTGCAGCGATGCTCGCCGCCGTCGTGCGCAACACCATCGCGTCGAGCGGTCGCATCCCGGCCCCGTTCGCTCCATGAGCACCGTGCGGCTGCTGCCGTACGGGCCGTCGGCCGTCCTCGCCGAGTACGACACGCTCGCCGACGTGATGAGCGTGGCCGCCGAGCTCCGCCGCCGTGCGCTGCCCGGCATCGTCGAG